>JAVHSF010000233.1:0-4075 GCA_036172035.1 Gallionella sp.
TTTCTTATAATTAAAAAGGTTGTAATATTTTCAACAACTAATTGCGACAGAGCCTGAATATTCCCGCGCAGCGGGACAAAACTATTTATGTCCGCTACGCGGGACATTTTGTTACTAGATTCCGGCCTGCGCCGGAATGACGGATTTTTTACGCCGACCAGACTTACCTGCCAGCCCCTTATACATCCCAGGCACCTTCGAACCACTCCAGCAGGCGACCCAGCGGGGTGAGTGCCAGCAGCCATCCAAGCAGCACGCCCGTGCCGTTCGCCAGCATGTCCAGCACATCATAGCTGCGGTATCCCGTCCAGCCCTGCACGTATTCCAGTCCTATGCCCAGGCCTGCCAGCGCCAGTGCCAGTGCCACACGCGCGCCTGCTGTACGGTATATCTGGCAGAACCAGAACGCCAGCGTGCCGTAGGCAAGCGCGTGCTCGAATTTGTCGGCATTCTCGAAGGTCAGCGGCGCGGGCGGTTGTGGCGTGAGCGAGAGATACACCACCAGCAAGACCAGCAACCAGCCGCCGGCAAGCCAGGCGCCGTGGTATCTGAGCCTCATTTTTCAGACCAGGCGGCCAGATATTCCTGCCAGTGAGGCAGATCGAGCTTGCCCAATTCACGGCGCACCAAGTCGCACTCCTGGCAGTAAGCCTCGCGGCTCAGCGCGCCGCGCATCAGCTGAAAGCGCGCGAACACCAGCCAGGTGTTCACCACATCCGTCTCACAATAGTTGCGGATTTCTGCCAGCTTGCCCGCCTGATACGCTTCCCATACCTTGCTGCCATCCATGCCCAGCTTGCCGGGAAAGCCGATCAGCTTGGCGAGTTCATCCAGCGGTGCATTGGCGCGCCCGGTGTACAAGGCCAGCAAGTCCATCAAATCCAGATGGCGCTGGTGGTAGCGGCTGATGTAGTTGTTCCACTTGAATTCGCGGTCATCCTCGCCCATGTCCCAGTAGCGCGGACACTGCACGCCGTGGATCAGACCGCGATAATGCAGCACAGGAAGATCAAAACCGCCGCCGTTCCACGACACCAGTTGCGGCGTGTATTTCTCCACCCCGTCGAAGAAACGCTGGATGATGTGGCCTTCGTCCTCTTCTAGTTCACCCAGCGACCAGACCCTGAAATTATCGCCTTCGCGCAGCACGCAGGAAATCGCCACCACGCGCTGCAAATGATGCTGGATAAAATCGCTGCCGGTCTTCTGGCGGCGCTGCTGGAAAGCCATTTCCGCCACTTCCGTGTCGCTGATGCCCTCATCCAGCCCGTGCAGAATGCGCAAGCCCTTGATGTCGGGAACGGTTTCAATATCAAACACGAGAACAGGATTCAATATTATCCTTATAAATCAAAACATTATCGCCAAGCCCAAGCAAAGACCCGACACCGGAGGTCAAACCACCCAAAAGTTACTTTTGTACCCAGCCATTATTGCTCATTACCCACCAGCCGCGTTGCGCGCGCTGTATCCAGCGTTGGGCGAAGGTGTTGCGAATTTCTGCCTGCCATTCGGGATGAGCGTTGGCATTGGCGATTTCGGCGTAGAGCGCCTCTCTGTCCTGATTCTCCGCCGCCACCAGCGCGTTCACCGTCTGGCGCGCCGCCAATGGCACCGAACCAGGGTCGCGCAGGGCAACCATGCCGTTGATCGTCAAACCGACCGCGCCGCTGTCGTAGTAGCTCGCCAACTGCGCATGACGCTGCTGCATACTGGCCTTGATGGCGTTCACCGCCGGCGTATTGACTTCGAGGTCAGCCGCCGCAAACGCGTTAAACGTGGCAACCAGCACCATCAAAGCCAACATATTTTTGAATAAATGCTTCATTTTGTCTCCTTTACATCGGATTTTGCGGGTACATCGGGTTTTGCGGGCTTGTCGGACTGTTGCATTTGCCAGACTTCTTCGATGATTTTGTCCGCCGCCTTCTCAGCCGCCGCAGCGGGAAAGTAAATATTGATCGTCACGCAGGCGCTCAACGCGAACACCGGAATTACCAGCCAAACTTTTTTCATCATAACTCCATGTTTATATTGGAATAAAACTTAGGAAACACTGATTTATTCGATCTTGTCGTTTCCGCTTTTGCGGAAACCTTTTTTAATCAAGACGCTGGATTCCGGCCTACGCCGGAATGACGAATAAATCAGTGTTTCCCTTACACCCTGGCCGCCGCTGAAATTATTGCACAATCGGTTTCGCGTTGTTGTCCGTCACGCGCTTCAGTCGCGTCACCAGTTCCCGCCAGGAAACGTTGCGATTGTAGCCCATCACGTTAATAGCCGGAATGCCTCCGCCCGAGATAAGCGTATAAGTGCCGTGAATATCCTCATCTATGCCGCCCATCTTGCACACGCCGTTGCGCAGCACGCAGCGCCAGCCGATGCGGTCATAACCGAAATTTTCGAAGAAGCCCAAAAAGCTGCGCTGTATCGCGGCAGCCGCACCCGCGCCGCCCAGTGCGGAAATATTCTGTACCGCTTTTTGACTGATTTTACGGGGATATTGGCCGTCGCTGCTGAATAAACGCGCATCGAAGCGCACCGGTTGCCAGTCCTGCAACTGCAAATCGTTCACGTCTACGTCTATGCGACCCTGCATATTGCCGAACGAAAAAGTCCGCGTCAGCAAATCCAGATCGAGATTGCGCATGGACAAATTGCCGGATAGTTGCGGCGCACGACCAAACGCGTTGGAAAATTGCAGTTGCGTCACCACCACCGATCCATCGAACACGTCGAACAACAGCGCGCCCTCCACGCTGACCGAATTGCCGTCGTAGCTCACCCGTGGGATGCGCCCCGCCAGCTTGCCCAGCATCTTCGGCCAGCCCGCCACCGCGCTGAGTTGCGCCATCGAAATCGGCGTGAGCGCACCGGAAAATTGCCAGCGCCAGCTATTCGCCTGTCGAAAAATATGTAAATCGCGCAGCGTCAGCTTGCCGTCCAGAATCGTTAATTCAGCCTGTGGCACGGCAAAATCCAGCCCGTTCATCTTGACCGTCCACTGCCCCGCCCCCAGCGACGCGCCCAGCAGCGTACCCCCTGAAAAAGCGATCTGCGCCGTGCGCGCCGCATCCGCACGCCAGTCTATCTGGCTGTTCACGCCCCGTAAGGCGAAGCGTTGCGAGGCATCCGCAATACCCGCCTCGTGCAAGCCCAGTTGCACGGATTGCAACGCACCGTTACGGTATTCAGCCGCCACGTCGGTTTTTCCCTGCACGCTCGCATCGGACAACGCACCCTTGTCCAGCACCGGCCTGACATAGAGGGAGAACAGTTTTTCCAGCGCCAGCCCGTCACCGCGCAACGAGCCTGCCAACAACCTGCTCCGGGCGACATCCCAATCTGCGGAAAATTTCACGCGTCCCACCTCCGGCAAATCGGCCTCCGCCTGCCCGACACTGACACGCTTGCCGTCAAAGCGGCCTGATGCGCTCAAGGTATGCCCGCCGCGCAAGTACCAGGGCTGCCAGAACATCTCTCCCGACTGCCAGGCGAGATCGCCCTGCCAATTCCAGACCGCCCCTTTGCGGTGTGCCGCAAATTTAACTTTCCCGGCTATTTTTTCTGCGGCATGCAATCCGCTGGCATCGCTGAAAGCCAACTCGCCCAACTGCAAATCGGCGTTCACCGCTTGCAGCCCTGCCGCATTGCCACTCGCACCCAGCGTCCCGTTCAGCACGCCTTGTGCAGGCTGCGGCATTGCGGCGGGCAGCCAACCCGCCAACCGCTTGCTCTGCGCATTGCGTAGCTGTACGGAAACCTGCCAGGCGCGCTCGCCCAAGCCCCCCGCCACCTGCCACGACTCGCCGCCCGCAGCGGTCAACCCAAGTTGCAGATGCCGCGTGTCAAAATTGAAGCCCAATTCCAGCACAGCGCCCGGCAGCGTATCCAGATGGCCGTTGCGGCAACTCATCTGCGCCGATGACAAGGTAAATTCCGCGCAATGCAGCCGCACTTTGACAAACTCGCGCTGCTGCACCCTGAGGCTGGCAATGTGCAAATCAGCCGAACCATCGTCGGGCAAGGTCAGCCGTATCCCGCGCGCGGCAAAAGTCGGCGCGACGATGTC
>JAVHSF010000234.1:0-4051 GCA_036172035.1 Gallionella sp.
CAAATTAAAACACCATGCATTATTGCCAAGTTCGCTCAACACCACAAACGCTGCAATCATTATCTTGACCCACACCCTGCGCTATCATCGCTACATTGAGTTTCAGGTAATTTTCTCGTCCGGGGGCTTGAAATCAGGTGACACGACCCAATTTAACCACGACACAAAATTCAGGAGAACAGCATGGAACAACATGAGAACAACCCTCAAGCCGCGCCGCAACAGGAAATCAATCAGACCGTCGAAGGAGCACCCGAGGAGATAATGCCCAGCCCGGAAGAATTTCTACAGGCTGCCGAGCGCCGCGCGCAGGAACACTACGACGCGTGGATGTACGCCAAGGCCGAGAGCGAGAACATCCGTCGCCGCGCCGCCGAGGACGTGAGCCGCGCACAGAAGTTCGCGGTTGAGCGCTTCTCCAATGAAATGCTGGCGGTGATGGACAGCCTGCAAGCCGGACTGTCCGTACAGACCGAGAACGTGGAGAGCTTCAAGAGCGGCATGGAACTCACGCTCAAGCAACTCGCCAGCGTATTCGAGAAATTCAACATCAAGGAAATCAACCCGGTCGGCGAAAAACTCGACCCGCACAAACATCAGGCGATTAGTATGGTGGAAAGCGATCAGCCAGCCAACACCGTGGTCAGCGTGATGCAAAAGGGTTACCTGCTGAATGATCGTGTGCTGCGCCCCGCACTGGTTCTGGTGGCGAAGGCCAAGTAACGGCCTGTCGGCAAGATTTTTATAGCCCTCTTGAAATGTTCTGTCCACGTCCCCAGTTAGCGGGGCATCGGATTTAATCCATTTACTTTTAAAAAGGAATAAGCGTCATGGGAAAAATTATTGGTATTGATCTAGGTACGACCAACTCTTGCGTAGCCGTCATGGAAAACGGCAAGACCAAGGTGATCGAGAACGCGGAAGGTACGCGCACCACCCCTTCCATCATTGCCTACATGGAAGATGGTGAAGTGCTGGTTGGCGCGCCTGCCAAACGTCAGGCCGTAACCAATCCAACCAACACCCTGTACGGCGTAAAGCGCCTGATCGGTCGTCGTTTTGAAGAACCGATGGTACAAAAAGACATCGCCATGGTTCCTTACGCCATCGTCAAGGCCAAGAACGGCGATGCCTGGATCAAGGTGCGCGACAAGGAAATCTCCGCACCGGAAATCTCCGCCGAAATCCTCATGAAAATGAAGAAGACCGCCGAAGACTATCTGGGCGAAGCCGTCACCGAAGCCGTCATCACCGTACCCGCTTACTTCAACGACAGCCAGCGCCAGGCCACCAAGGATGCGGGGCGCATCGCCGGCCTGGATGTGAAGCGCATCATCAACGAACCGACCGCAGCCGCACTGGCATTCGGTATGGACAAGCAGGAAGGCGACCGCAAGATTGCGGTGTATGACCTGGGTGGCGGTACGTTCGATATTTCCATCATCGAAATCGCCGAAATTGACGGCGAACATCAGTTTGAAGTGCTGTCCACCAACGGCGACACTTTCCTGGGCGGCGAAGACTTCGACATGCGCGTGATCGAATTTCTGGTTGAAGAATTTAAGAAGGAAAGCGGCATTGACCTGAAGAAAGACATGCTGGCACTGCAACGCCTGAAAGACGCTGCCGAAAAAGCCAAGATCGAACTGTCTTCGGCGCAACAGACCGAAGTCAATTTGCCTTACATCACAGCAGATGCCACTGGCCCCAAGCATCTGGCCGTGAAAATCACGCGCGCCAAGCTGGAAAGTCTGGTGGAAGACCTGATCGCACGCACCATCGAACCTTGCAAGATCGCCATGAAGGATGCGGGCGTATCGCCCTCCGATATCACCGACGTGATTCTGGTCGGCGGTCAAACCCGTATGCCCAAAGTGCAGGACAAGGTCAAGGACTTCTTCGGCAAGGAACCGCGCAAGGATGTCAACCCTGACGAAGCTGTCGCGGTCGGCGCTGCCATTCAAGGCGGCGTGCTGCAAGGCGAAGTGAAAGACGTGCTGCTGCTGGACGTAACCCCGTTGTCGCTGGGTATCGAAACCATGGGCGGCGTGATGACTAAGCTGATCAAGAAGAACACCACGATTCCGACCAAGGCATCGCAAGTGTTCTCCACCGCCGACGACAACCAGAACGCGGTGACTATCCACGTGCTGCAGGGCGAACGCGAAATCGTTTCCGGCAACAAGAGCCTGGGCCAATTCAACCTGTCCGACATTCCGCCCGCACCGCGCGGGATGCCGCAGATCGAAGTGACCTTCAACATTGATGCCAACGGCATCCTGCATGTATCGGCCAAGGACAAAGCCACCGGCAAGGAAGCAAACATCACCATCAAGGCCAGCTCTGGCTTGTCTGAGGCCGAAATCGAACGCATGGTTCAAGATGCCGAAGCCCATGCAGACGAAGACAAAAAGGCGATGGAGCTGGTGACCGCACGCAATCAGCTGGACGCACTGATCCACTCCACCAACAAGTCGCTAAAAGAATATGGCGACCAACTGACTGCCGACGAAAAGTCCGCCATCGAAGCTGCCGTAAAAGCAGCGGAAGAAGTGGTCAAGGGCGACGACAAGGAAGCCATCGAAGCCAAGGCCGAAGCCCTGTCAACTGCGGCGCAAAAACTCGGCGAAAAGATGTATGCCGCCGAGCAAGCCAAGTCGCAGCCCGAACAAGGTGGCGCACAGCCCGAAGCAAAAGCCGACGAAGGCGATGTGGTAGATGCCGAGTTTACTGAAGTAAAGGACAAGAAGTAAGGAACCCGGGATCGAGGATCGAAGATTGAGGATTGAGTAAAATCAACCTCAACCCTTGGACTCCTTGCACTTGTACACCAATCAGTTAGGAGCAAAGATAGGGGAGCATGGAAAGAGGAAGCCGCCAGGCCACTCGATCCTCGCTCCTCAATCCTTTTATAACCATGAGCAAAAAAGACTATTACGAAGTCCTGGGTGTCAACCGTGATGCCTCGGACGATGAAATCAAAAAGGCCTATCGCAAACTGGCGATGAAGCATCACCCCGATCGCAACCCGGACAATCCGAAGGCGGAGGAACATTTCAAGGAAGCCAAGGAAGCCTACGAGACGCTTTCCGACGGACAAAAGCGCGCGGCTTATGACCAGTATGGTCATGCGGCGTTTGAAGCGGGCGGCATGGGCGGCGGCAATCCATTCGGCGCAGCCGGAGCGGGTGCGCAAGGTTTTGATTTTTCTGATATTTTCGGCGACATCTTCGGTGGAAACCGAGGCGGTAACCGCAGTAGCGCGCAGCGCGGCTCAGACCTGCGCTACAACCTGGAAATCACCCTGGAGCAAGCGGCGCGCGGCACGGAAACGGAAATCCGCATCCCCACCATGGCAGAATGTGAAACCTGTCACGGTTCGGGTGCCAAGGCCGGCACCAGCCCAACCCCCTGCACCACCTGCGGCGGACAGGGTCAAGTACGGATGCAGCAGGGCTTTTTCTCGGTGCAACAAGCCTGCCCGCGCTGTCACGGCACGGGCAAGATGATTGCCTCGCCCTGCAAACCCTGCAACGGCCAGGGCCGCATCAAGAAACACAAAACCCTGTCCGTCAAGATTCCGCCCGGCGTAGACAACGATGACCGCATCCGTCTCACCGGCGAAGGCGAGCACGGCATCAACGGCGGGCCGGCTGGCGACCTGTACGTGGTCGTCCACCTCAAGCCCCATGCCATGTTCCAGCGCGACCACAACGATTTGCATTGCGAAATGCCCATCAGCTTCAGCACCGCCGCGTTGGGCGGGGAAATCGAAATCCCCACGCTGGACGGTAAGGCCAGCATCAAAATTCCCGCCGAGACACAAAGCGGAAGGCAGTTCCGCCTGCGCGGCAAGGGCATCAAAGGGGTGCGCAGCTCAACTCATGGCGACCTGCACTGCCACGTCATCGTCGAGACCCCGGTCAACCTGACCGAACGACAAAGGGAACTGTTACGCGAATTTGAAGCCATCAACGACAAAGACAGTGACCGGCACAATCCCCGCGCCAAGTCGTGGATGGACAAGGTAAAGAGCTTCTTTGCCGAGTAA
>JAVHSF010000235.1:0-4045 GCA_036172035.1 Gallionella sp.
CCCGTCACGCCTGTGGGTCTGGCGGGCTATGGCTTTGCGGCGCTGCTGATCCTGTGGCTGGCGCATAGCGATCCTTATTGGGTGTATGTACTCGACAGTGCCAATCTGGCGTTGCATGAGGCGGGGCATCCGCTGTTCAGCCTGTTTGGTGAACGGCTTACCGTGTATGGCGGCACGCTGGCGCAAGTGTTGTTTCCGCTGGCAGCGCTGGTCTCGTTCTACCGCCAGCGCGCCACGTTTTCCTGCGCGTTCGCGGTGCTGTGGCTGGGCGAGAATCTGTTCAATATCGCGGTCTACATGGCCGATGCCCGCGTGCAGCTATTGCCGCTGGTGGGCAACGGCGAACACGACTGGACGGAGATTTTCAGTCGCTGGGGAGTGCTGGATTGGGATACCGGCATCGCCGCGCTGGTGCGGCTGGCCGGCTGGTTGCTGGTGATTGGGGCGGGCGTGTGGCTGGGGTACAGAAAACTGGCGGCAGAGTAATCTGCCTCTTTCCCCTTTCTTCCTTCTTTTACTTCTTCACGATTTCCCGATACAGCCGATAGTGTTCGTTTTTGTCGCCCTTGCGGCTGCCTTCCCAGATTTTTTCGTAGCGCATCGGATCCATCAGCGGCTGGGAAAGTTTGTCGCCTTGTATCAGGCGCAGCTCGCAGATACGATCAGGGTCGCGCTGGGTGATGATGTTGCCGAAGTAGTGCAGCATGGCGCGCTGGCTGTCACCGAGTCCTATGTTGCGGGCGACGCAGTTGTATTCGGCGGGCATGGCCTGTTTGAGTGACAAGACCATGTTGCGATAGCTTTTGCCGCTATCCAGCCAGGGCAGCCATAGCGTCATGGCGAGTATCCAGATGAGCGTGATTCCGGATGCCCAGTTCACCACCGCGCGGCGCATCGAGCGCCCCACGCGCCAAACCAGCAATAGCCACAACAGGGTGGCAAGGATGGCAAAGAAAACGGGTGCGGTTTGCAGCGCGGGCGTGAAACCGGGTTGAAAATCCTTCAGCCAGACCGTTATTTTGGCATGGTTGTCCAGCAGCAGCCCAGCCCAGCCCCACCACATTAAAATGGCGAGCAGCGCGAAGGTCATCAGCCCGAACCAGTCCAGCGCGTTGGCCGCGCCGCGTTTCAGCATGGACAGCGAGGCGGTCGCCAGCAGGGCTATCGGCAGCAGTATCGGCAGGGCGAACACTTCCTTGATGTTGGGGGTCAGGCTGAGAGTGACGAGCATCACGGCGGCGCTTACCAGCGGTAATTGCAGGTCGTCGCGTTGCGCGAGATGTCGGCGTTCGCGCCATACCGCCCATCCCGCCAGCGGTAGCGCAGGCCACGCCAGCCAGGGCAGGTTTTTCAGGTAATAAAAGGCTTCGTTGTGCAGGCCGGCGTGCATGTAATCGAGCCAGTTACCGAGGTTGCGTTGCCATGCCCAGTCGGCAAATCGCGCCGGAGCCTGCTGGTAAAGCAGGTAAGGCCAGAGGGTCAGCCAGGGCAAGGCGAACAACACGGCGATCAGCAGGCTGTAGGCGTGGGTGCGGTTGCGCCAATTGTGGGACAAGGCGGGCAACAGCAAGCCGATCAGCACAAACCATAGCGGTGCGATGAAGCCCTTGGACAGGAAGCCGATGCCGACCCCCGTGCCTATCCAGAAACCGGCGCGCAACATGCGTTCCTGGCTGTGCGTAAAGCCGTACAGCAGCATCGCGCATCCGGCGAGCAGCGCCAGATCGGTAATCATCTGGTGCGCGCGTACCAGCATACCCAGGCAGCCGATCAAAATGATGGCGGCAGCCCAGCCGCGATTTTCGCCATACATCTTGCGTCCTGCCAGCCCTAAAAATAGCAGGGTCAGGATGCTGTAAAGCCCGCTGGCGAGTCGCGCGCCATCGTGCAGCGGCAGGAGGGGCGAACACAGCCTGGCGGTGAGTGCCGCCGTCCAGTAAAACAAGGGCGGGTTGGCCATGAACGGCTCGCCCGCAATATCGGGAACCAGCCAGCTACCGCCTTGCAGCATGGAATAAATCACGCCGAAACTGTAGGCATCGTCGGGTTTCCACGGGTCATGTCCGACCAACCCCGTACCCAGCCAGACCAGGCATAGCAGCGCCAGCATCACGGCCTTGGCGGGCGTGATGGGGTGCGGGTCGGTGGGTTTCAAAAAATACATGGACTAGCGGACGATCTTGATGGATGCGCCCAGCTGCGGCTCACCGTCGGGATAGCGTGCGTTAATCAGGCGCAAATAACTTTCGGCGGACTGACCGAGCGGAGAATTTTTCGCCAAACCCGCGAAAGTGTCCCCTTCTCGCGCGGTGACGATATGCAGCGTGAGCGGCTTGACCAGTCGGCGTTCGGCACTGCTGATGGCGTGAAAACTGCGCACGCTGTCAAAAATGGTTTCGCGGTAGCTGGCCAGTAGGGTGTCATCCTTGCCCCTGGCTTGCAGAATGAAGGCTTGTTTGTTCATGAATATCACGCCGCCCAGGGTGTTGGATTGCTCGAACAGTGCGCCGGACAGGCCGTTCAAATCGAGGCCGCGAAGCTGTGCGCTGTAGCCCGCGAAGCGGCGGGCATATTCAATCGGTGTGCCGCCTGGGGATTCGTCCAGTTTCATGTGCAGCTGCACTTCTCCGCCGGGGCTGACGGCGACCAGTGCGGTGGGCAGATTATGTACTTGCCAGTTTGCCGGGAACTGCACGGCAAAGCCCAGGTCGCCGTGATAGAAGGCGTTGTTGCGCACCACGCCCTGATCGCTGCTGTCATTGAAGGTCAGCCCTTCCGTGGCGGCGAGATATTCCTTGCGTCCGTTGAAGTGTGCGTGGGGGGTGGCGTTTTTTTGCGCTTCGCCGACCGCCTGCTGCAAACGCGTGTCATTGTCGGGGTGGCTGGCAAACAGACCGTGGTAGCGGCGCGGTTCGCGGCCTTCCTGTTTGGCCAGTTGCGCATCCTGCAACTCCTGATTTTTCAGCACGCCGATGACGGTGATGATGGCTTGCGGGTCATAATCTGTGCGCGTTAGATACTCCGCGCCGAGCCGGTCGGCTTCCAGTTCGTGTTCCCGACCGTAGCCGGACAGCAGTGCGCCGCCAATGATATTGGTCAGGTTTTGTGCGCCCGCCGTATTGATTTCCGGCACGAAGATGGAGGCAATGGTCAAGCCGATGTTGGCGGCCTGCGCGGCGCTCTGCTGGCGCACACCGTGGCGCGCCGTGACGTGACCGATCTCATGCCCTAGTACCGCCGCCAGTTCGGCCTCGGAATTCAGATAGGCCATGATGCCGCGCGTGATATAGACATAGCCGCCGGGCAGTGCGAAAGCGTTGATGTCGGGCGTGTCCAGCACGGTGAAGTGATATTGCAAACCGGGGCGATGGCTCTGTTTGGCGATGCGCTGACCGACGCTGTTGACGTAATCCTGCAAGGCTTTCGAGCCGTAAACCTGGTATTGCTTTTTGACTTGTTCGTCGGACTGACGACCGATGGCAATTTCCTGGCTTTCCGACATCATCACGAAATCATTGGCACCGGTGACGGGATTCTGAGCGCAACCGGCGAGCAGTAAAACAGTCAGACTAAGTATCAAAAAACGCATGGCGACTCCTGTCCGGTAAAAGGGTGTTGGCTTCGGGGAGTTAATTGGGTGTGGCGTGAATTTTCATCAATAAAAAAGGCAGCAAACGCTGCCTTTTTTGGTTTTACGAAGTGAACTTTCGTATTACGGTGTTGCTTAAGCGGCAGTCTTGGTACCGTATTTTTGACGGAACTTATCAATACGGCCAGCGGTGTCCATAATCTTCAATGTACCCGTGTAGAACGGGTGGCACTCGGAACAAACTTCGATGTTCAGCTTGTCTTTGGCCATGGAGGAGTTGGTTTCAAACGAATTACCGCAACTGCAAGTGACGGTAATGGCATGGTAATCTGGATGTGTATCGGGTTTCATTTTAATCCTTGCGGTGAGCTGTTGCGGCGGGTGTGCGCAACCTGGTTGTTGGCTAGGGCGCGCATTATCCATAAAAAGGATAGCTTAGGCAAATATTTATGCTAA
>JAVHSF010000236.1:0-9263 GCA_036172035.1 Gallionella sp.
CGCAAGGCAAAACCGAGTTGTTGCACACGCTCAATGGTTCGGGGTTGGCGGTCGGCCGCACGCTGGTGGCCGTGTTGGAAAACTATCAGCAAGCCGATGGCAGCATCCGCATTCCTGAGGTGCTGCGTCCCTACATGGGCGGGCTGGAAAGGCTGTCGCCCGCCAAATGAAAGCGTTGACCATTATCCATTGGCTGGGTATCGCCGGCGTATCGCCGCATGAAATGCCCGCAGCCAGACTATGGGCAAAACGGCTGGAATGGCCCCTGTTGATTGTGGTGCTGTGGATTCCCTTCCAGTGGTATCTGGAAGAAACCGGCGGCATTCAGATTGGCTTGGCGCATCTCTTTGACTGGATGATATGGCTGGTGTTTCTGGGGGAAACAGTGGTACTCACATCCCTCGTCAGACATCGGCGGCGTTATCTGCTGCATAACTGGATGAATGTGGTCATCATCCTGGGCAGCTTCCCGCTGATTTTGAAATTTGCGCCAATGGCGGGAATGTTGCGTAGTTTGCGTTTGATCATGGTGTTGGTGCTGCTGACGCGGATGTCGCGCAATGTACGAAGATTGCTTACCATGCACCAATTGGGCGGCACACTGGCCGCTTCGGTCATCACCATGTTGCTTGCGGGAGTGGTGATTACGCGCATTGATCCTTCGATAGGGGATATATGGGACGGTCTGTGGTGGGCATGGGTGACGATGTCCACCGTAGGCTACGGCGATGTCGTCCCGCATACTGGGGCGGGGCGGCTGTTCGCGTCGCTGCTGATTTTGTTGGGGGTGGTTTTGCTATCGTTGCTGACCGCCAATATGTCCGCTTTTTTGATTGGCAGCGATACAAAAGATTCGGCACAGGCAGGCAATGATACGGAACTCCTGTTGCGCGACATCGCGGCGCGACTTGAGCGCATCGAGCAACAACTTGCGGAAAAAACGCCAGTAGATGAAACGCTGCTCGGCGGACTACGGGTAGAGCAATCTCATCTCAACAAGGAATAGTCCACTGCGGCCTGCTTGTTGCGACTGCCTGTTTCGGCTTTGCGCAAGCCGCTCAATGAAAAAGCGGGCTTATCGCGGGTGCTGACCAACTGGTACTCGTGCTTGGGTTGCTTTTCGCTGTCGGTGTGGCTATCAAGCCGGGTCAGCATGTCGTAATAGGCGCGAATGTTTTCGACGAAAATTACCGCCTCGCCACCCCGCGCGTAACCATGCTTAAGTCTTTCAAAATACAAGGGATTGCTGAGAGAAGGCAGCCATTTCTTGACATCAATCCACGCATCTTTGTCGGCTTTTTGCCGTTGCGTCAGCACGCGCGCATCCTCAAGATGACCCATTCCCTGGTTGTAGGCGGCGAGTGCCATCCAGGTTCGGGCGGGTTCCTGAATACTGTCAGGGAGTTGTTTTTTGATCTGTCGCAAATATTTCGCGCCACCCAGGGTGCTTTCACGGGGATCCAGGCGGTTCGCCACCCTCATCTCGTCTGCCGTCGCCTCGGTCAGCATCATCATGCCGCGCACATTGCTAAAAGAGGTGGCAAGCGGATCCCAATGTGATTCCTGATAGGCGATTGCCGCGATCAGCCGCCAATCTTCATTGACCAGCTTGGCTGCTTCCTCGAAGTACCGCCGATACCTGGGGAGCGTGGCATCGAGCTGCTTGATGAATTCGGCGGCATCCAGCGGAGCCAGCCTGTCATCGTGGCCAAAATAGCGATCCAGCAACTTGTTCAGTTCGCCATTTTTTTCTATGCGCGCAAAGAATCGTTCGTTGGCAGCAATGAGTTCGTTATCGGCATTGGCGGGGAAGGCCCAGCCCAGCCGGGATGGCTTGCCGATGTTAAAGGCAACAGCAAGGTTGGGATGGAAATTGAGCATTTGCTCGATCTGTTCATGGTCGGCGATGGTGTAATCCAGCGTGCCTTGGCTCACCTCGCCGAGTAAATCTTCGACGGTCTTTTCCTTCCTTGCTTCCCAGGTTAAGGCGGGCAGTTTTTCTTGCAGTGCGATTAACGTTTTTTCCTGGTTTGATCCTGCCACCACGGCGATGCGCTTGCCAAGCAAATCATTGGGATTGCGGGGGGCTGGCTGATATTGGTTGTAAGCAAGCTGCTCGCGTATGCTCAGGTAGCCCGGACCAAACAATAAAGCCGGGTTTTTTTCGTTAAGATTGAAGCCTGATGCGGATAAATGCGCTTGATGTTTGAGTAAGCTCACCTCGACCTGATTGGCGGGAACCAGGATTATTTTTAAGGGAACGGAGAGATAATCGGCAAACTGTTGTGCCAGTTGCTTGGAAAATTCCTCATATGAAAGAGTGGAATCCTGTGCAATAACAACGACCAAAGCCTCCGACTGCCACGCTGGCAGGGGCTTGTACAGATTTGAATAGCCGAACAACAACAACGACAGGAAAATGCCGATCTGTAACGCCCTGGTTGGAATCTCGTGTCTGCGCATGACAACATTCTGCACTAATTTGCTACTTGCCGGTAGAATCCGCCTCCCGGAGAGGTGGCAGAGTACGGCTCGACAGAAAAAAGGCTTTCAGGAAAAGAGAAAAAAATCGGGGCAGCGCCGTTCAGCTGCATGAAACAGGCGACCCTCTTAAACTTGACACATTATTGTCTTGATTGAGGGGTACTTTAAGGGTTGTATGTGCGGTATCTGTGGTGAATTGCGTTTCGATCAGGCTGCGCCCGATACAGAGGCGCTGCGGCGCATGACGGCGAAGCTGGCGCGGCGCGGGCCGGATCACGAGGGGTTTTATCAGGACGGTGCGCTGGCGTTCGGGCATCGTCGTCTGGCCATTATTGACTTTTCCGCGCAAGCGGATCAGCCGATGTCGGACGCGGCGCTGAACCTCGCGCTGGTGTTCAACGGAACGATATATAACTACCGTGAACTGCGCGCCGAACTGCTGGAAATGGGCTATGAGTTCTTCTCGGGAGGCGACAGCGAGGTCATCCTCAAGGCTTATCACGCCTGGGGTGAGAATTGCGTCAAGCGTTTCTACGGGATGTTTGCCTTTGCCATCTGGGATAAACGCGACCAGTCGCTGTTTCTGGCGCGCGACCGACTGGGGATCAAGCCGCTGTATTACACGCTGGACGGCGTGCGGCTGCGTTTC
The DNA here is from genome assembly GCA_036172035.1 of Gallionella sp. Lineage (GTDB taxonomy): Bacteria > Pseudomonadota > Gammaproteobacteria > Burkholderiales > Gallionellaceae > Gallionella. The sequence continues at coordinate 3,134 of JAVHSF010000236.1, forward strand.
GCCTCCACCTTGCAGGCGTTGCTGGCAGGCGGCGGGGTGAACAAGCGCCTCGATCCGACCGCGTTGCATCACCATTTCACCCTGCACGGCGTGGTACCCGCACCGCATACCATTTTGCAGGCGGTGAAGAAATTGCCCCAGGCGCATACCGTACATTTCGCTCGCTCAGGCGAGGTGACTTTGCACCGTTACTGGCAACTGGAGGCGATGCGTCCGGCGCAAACGCTGTCTGAACAGGACTGGCTGGCGGCGACGCGCGCCGTGTTGCGGCGCGCGGTGGAACGGCACAGGCTGGCATCCGATGTGCCGGTCGGCGTGCTGCTGTCCGGCGGGCTGGATTCGTCGTTGCTGGTCGGGTTGCTGGCCGATCATCTGGATGAACTGAATACTTTTTCCATCGGTTTCGAGGCGGTGGCGGGCGAGCAGGCGGATGAGTTCGAGTATTCCGATTTAGTGGCAAAACACTTCAACACCCGGCATCACAAGTTCGCGTTGCCCAATAGCGAGGTGTTGAGAAGTTTGCCGGAGGCCATCGCGCAGATGTCCGAACCGATGCCGAGTTACGACGTGACGGCTTTTTATTTGCTGGGCGAACGGGTGTCAAAAGAGGTGAAAGTGGTGCTGGCGGGGCAGGGCGCGGACGAGGTGTTTGGCGGATATTCCTGGTATCCGCGCATGGAGGCGGCAAGCGGCACGCCGTTGGAGCGTTTTTCACAGCATTATTTCGACCGCGATCATGCCGAATATCTGCAAATGGTGAACGACGAATATGCCGTGCCGGATGTGACCTCTGCATGGGTGGAGGCGCAGTTGCAGCAGCCCGAAGCGGACGAATTTTTAGACCAGGTATTGCGCATGGATGTGACCAGTTTAATGGTGGATGATCCGGTCAAGCGTGTGGATAACATGACGATGGCCTGGGGGCTGGAGGCGCGCGTACCCTTCCTCGATCACGAGCTGGTGGAGCTGGCGGCGAAGATGCCGCCCGCGTTGAAACTCAAGGAAGGCGGCAAGTTTCCGCTCAAGGCCGTCGCGCGCGGTCTGATTCCCGATGCGGTGATAGACCGACCCAAGGGCTATTTTCCCGTACCCGCGCTGAAGTACCTGCGTGGCGAGTTTCTGGAAAAGATACGCGCCATTCTCAATTCGGATGCCTGTATTCAGCGCGGCGTGTACCGGCGCGACTATGTGGCGAAGTTGCTGGCCGATCCCGAGCTGTATCTGACGCGCATCCAGGGTAGCAAATTATGGCATCTGGCGCTGCTGGAATGGTGGTTGCAGATTAACGTGGATGCGGTGCAGCCAACAACTGACGCGCTTTAAAAGGCTTATGGACGCTTGGAAATACGCATTTCCTGATTGTCCTGCTCGATACGGAACTGGCTCAGGATGTTCATGCCCAGCAGTGGCTGGGTAAGATTGGGTGTCAGGGTGGCGACAACGTTGTGCAGGGTGAATTCCCCAAAACGTAATTCCGATATGGAGGTGATGCAGCTCTTGATATTGCCATTGGCGGTATTCATCATGACCTCACGTTGGCAAGTAAGTTGAGCGGTTTTTTTCATCGCAATCGGTAGGGATAGTGTCGTTGCGCCTGTATCTATCAGGAATTTGACCGGGTTGCCGTTGATTGCCCCCGCTACGAAGTAATGGCCGCCTTGTCGGGACTTGATAATCAGGGGAGGTGCCTTGGGAAGATCAGGGTCTATCGCTGCATTCCAGGCAGAAACCGCTTGTTTCTGTGCTGTGCAGGGCATCCCCTGATATTCGAGTACCCCTTGCGCATTGCGGCATTTATAAACGTTGGCGGCTGCACAGGGAAGTGCGAATGTCAGACATAGCAAGGCAAGACCGGTTCGTGTCTTACGGTATAGGGAAAACTGCATTTTTCCTCCTGAATGGTGTATTTCTAAAATCCTGTTGCGTGTCGGGCATGATCGTTATTTTACCGTCAGCCGCCATAGCGAAGTCAGTTCGGCGGCGCGCGCAGTATGCAGCGGATCGCTGCTATCGGAGACGCGCGGATGAGTCGGTTTTACGTCTATTTTTCCTGCTACCTGCAATTGCGCTGCTTCTATCCATCCCAGCAATTCATCTCGACTACGCAGGCCGAGGTGTTCGGCGAGGTCGGAGAGGATTAGCCAGCCTTCGCCGCCGATTTCAAGATGTGCAGCGAGTCCGTTTAGAAAACCTTTTAACATGCGGCTATCCGGGTCGAACACGGCGTATTCCAGCGGCGAACTTGGGCGTGCCGGAACCCAGGGTGGATTGCAGACTAGCAGTGCGGCGCGTCCTTCCGGGAAAAGGTCAGCCTGAATCACCGTTACTCGATCGGTCAATTTGAGCCGTGAAAGATTTTCCCGCGCGCAGTCAAGCGCACGGTGATCCTGATCGGTCGCAATGATGTGTTTGATGCCACGGCGCGCCAGCACGGCACTCAGCACGCCCGTTCCCGTGCCGATGTCGAAGGCGACGGATTGATTTTCAATCAGCCTGGGTAACGGGGTTTCAGCCACCAAGCCAACATATTCGCCGCGTATCGGTGCAAATACGCCGTAATAGGGGTGGATGCGTGCATTTAACGCGGGAATTTGCACACCGTTTTTGCGCCACTCGTGCGCGCCTATCAGTCCCAGCAAGCCGCGCAGCGATGCGACGTAGGGTTGTTCGCTTGCACTGCCGTAGGCTTCTGTGCAAGCCTGTCGCACATCGGGCGCGCGGCGCAGTGGGATGCTGTGGTCTGCATCGAAAGGCAGCAGCAACATGCCCAGCGTGCGGGCGCGCTGTGATTGTGCCTGACGGTACAGGTGAAATAGCTCTCTGGGTGTTTTGTCTATTATATTGTTTTTATTGGTTTTTTTTGGTTTATCGGCGCCTCTTCGCGCCATTGCCTGAAGCAATTGGCGCGCGTTCTGATAGTCTCCGCGCCACAGCAGCGCCGTTCCTTCGCAGGCCAGGCGATAGGCTGTATCGGCGGTCATCTGGTCGTCGGCGATCACGACTTTTCTGGGCGGCGGCGTGCCGGACTCGGAGCGCCAGCGGGCGGATTGATCCACGCCTGCTTCGTTCCAGGTAATTTCAGGATAATCAGTCACTTATCTTCCTTCCGCGCGTTTGATCTGCTGGTAGCGCAACTTGGCCTCGTGATCGTCCTTCGCAGAGGTGATTTCACGCATCACCGAGCGAACATCAGCCGCCTTCTCGATTTGTTTGAAACGACCGGTCAAGGGGGTGTCGGGCATAAGTTCGCCGCTTTGGTAAAGCGCCCATATTTCCTTGCCATATTGCGAGCTGAGCAGGTCGGGCGCGAATTGCCCAAAGTAATTGGCCAGATTGGTTACGTCCCGTTCCAGTATGCGGCTGGCATTGTTGTTGGCGGCGGCATCCACGGCCTGTGGCAAGTCAATGATGACGGGTCCATTGCCGTCCACCAGAACGTTGAATTCAGACAGGTCGCCGTGGACGATTCCTGCACATAGCATCAGCACAACCTGTTTGATTAGCGTGGCGTGAAATTCGCGCGCCTGTTGTTCGGTGAGTTCCAGATCGTTGAGGCGTGGCGCAGGCGCACCGTCCGCGTCGGTCAGCAGTTCCATCAGTAATACGCCCTCGTAAAATCCATAGGCGCGAGGCACGCGCACACCGGCGGCAGTCAGTTTGTATAAGGCATCAACCTCGGTGTTTTGCCAGGCGGCTTCCTGTTCTTTGCGTCCGTAGCGCGTGCCTTTTTCCATGGCGCGCGCTTTGCGGCTGTTTTTTTCACGGCGACCCTCTGTGTAGTTGACGGCCTGGTGAAAACTGCGCTGGTTGACTTCCTTGTAAATCTTCGCACAACGAATCTCGTTGCCGCACTGGACGACATATACCGTGGCTTCCTTGCCGCTCATGAGCTGACGAATAACCCGGTCAACGATGCCGTCCTCGACCAGCGGCGCTATCCTTTTTGGCGTTTTCATTAGCTATGATCCGTTATCTGTGGTTAATTCTGACGATTTCTGCAACATGAGTGCGCGCGTCCGAGGTGTTTCCAGGCTGATGCGCCCGAGTTTGCCACTGCGGAATTCCGTGAGCAGTATCATCGAGGCCTTTTCAATGTCCAGTTCGCCGCCACGACCTTGCAGCAAACAGCCGCGCCGTTTGGCGATGCCTTCAAGTACGCCATAACCATCCAGGCCGCTGACTTCCAGGCCGTAACGTTCAGTAAGCCGTGCGGGATAATGCGCCAGCAATTGGCTGGCCAGGTGGGTGGCGATTTCATCCTCGATGACAGCGTTGCGTCCGATGGCGTGTATTGCGGCGAGCATGAAGCCGTCTTCATCGTGTTCGATTTTCGGCCACATCAGACCGGGCGAATCGGTCAGCGTCATCTGGTCGTTGATTTTGTGGCATTGCTGGGACTTGGTCACGGCGGGCTCATCGCCGACGTTGGCGACACGGCGTTTGAGCAGCATGTTCATCAGCGTGGATTTGCCGACGTTGGGGATGCCCATAATCATCAGGCGCAAAGGTTTGTGCGTACTGTCGCGGTGCGGCGCGAGTGGCTGGCACAATTTGGGTACTCTTGCCGCATCGGTGGCGCTTTTGCAGCAAAGTGCAACCGCTTTTACGCCTTTCTGCTGATTATAAAAATCCAGCCACTGCTGGGTGGCTACGGGGTCGGCCAGATCTATTTTATTGAGTATCTTCAGGCAGGGGCGTTGACGATGTTCGCGCAGCTCGCGGATCATCGGATTGCAACTCGCCTCGGGCGCGCGCGCGTCCAGCACCTCGATGATGACATCGGTAAATTCCATCGTTTCGGCGGCTTTTTTGCGCGCCGAGGTCATATGACCGGGAAACCATTGTATTGCCATGAGATGCGTTCCTAAGTTTTTGGTGAAGAGGGTGCGGTCAGCAGTGCCAGTTGCGGTGCTTCCAGATAACACCATTCGCCTGCTGCAAGCCCCAGGTCGGCCAGTTTGAGATTGCCGATCTGCGAGCGGTGCAGCGCGGCGCAATGGTTGCCAGCGGCTGCCAACATGCGTTTGACTTGATGATATTTACCTTGTTCAAGCACGATTTCAAGGTGATATGTATCTATTGTCCGGCAAATTTCCGCAGCCAATGGCGCGGGTTCATCGTGCAATTGCACGCCTTTTAACAGCAGTTCGATCAATTCCGGTGTCACAGGGTCGTGCGTGGTGGCGATGTAGACCTTGGGGATATGGTGTTTGGGCGATGATTGGGTGTGGATGAACGCCCCGTCATCGGACATCAGCAACATGCCCGTGGTGTCGTGATCCAGTCGTCCGACGGGCTGCACGTCACGGCGCGTGAATTGATCCGGCAGCAGTATATGCACGCCGGGGTGATGGCTGGGTTTGCGTGAACACTCGAAATTGGCGGGCTTGTGCAACACGGCGTAGAGGTGTTCGCGGTAAGTCCACGGCTCGCCGAATAGGGTGAGCTCCAGCCCGTCGGTTTCAATGGCTGTTTTTGTGTCGGTCATGACATGACCGTTGATGCAGACTTCGCCGTCGGCGATCAGGCTTTGACACCATTTGCGTGTGCCGAAGCCCTGCTGATGCAGGATACGATCCAGGGTTAATTTACTCATATTGTGACTTTAACAGAATCGAGAGGCTGATAAGTAGTAGGCGGTGAGTGGCGTGAGTGGCGTGAGTGGCAAAGGGGAGCGCAATTTGCCATGTATTGCCCGGGGAACGCTGAACAAAGGCCTGCGCGGGCGAATCGCGGTGTCGTGCGGTGTTCAAAACCTCGCCTGTCAATTTGATATGTCCCGGTTTTCCCGCTCCGTACGGTTTCATCCTGCGCGCCGATTTATTCGGCGTTCGGCTTGCGCTTTACCCGCCGTTTGGAAACTCGCCATCCACATAAAACCAATGGCCGTTTTCACGGACAAAGCGGCTGATTTCATGCAAACGATGCGCGCGCCCCGCTATTTTATAGCGCGCGACAAATTCTACGGTGGCGCGGTCAACGGATTCGGACGTGCATTTTTTGACTTCAAGCCCTAGCCATCTTGTCTTGTCTACTGTTAATTCCAGCGTTGCCGGCCGTGTGTCGGGGTGCCATGTGGCGAGCAGGTAGGCTTCGAGTTTTAGAAGATATGCGCTGTAACGTGAACGCA
>JAVHSF010000236.1:9363-17958 GCA_036172035.1 Gallionella sp.
GTGGCGAGCAGGTAGGCTTCGAGTTTTAGAAGATATGCGCTGTAACGTGAACGCATCAATGATTCGGCATCGGCTGCGTACGCGCCATGGTGGTATTGGCCGCAACAGTTTGTGTAATCGCGCCCGCCGCACGGGCAGGACCGGAGCTTTTCGTTCATGTTCTCGCGACAGGCAGGCTGCCGTGCCATAGTTCGGGTTCGATTTCCACCACGCCGGCATCGCTGGTCATCATGATGTGACCCTCTTGCAGGCTGCATTGCAGTTGCATGGTGCGGTTGACCAGTTTTGCCAGCGCCTGACTGGATTCGGTCGGCAGTCGCAACACGGTCAGGTTGTTCAGTCGCATCAGTTTGCTGCGGTTTTCATTCCACCAGATATTTGCTGCGCGCCCATAGCTGATGACGACAACCTGATCTGCGCGCCCGCTGGCGCGGCGGATGGCACGTTCGTCGGGCAGGCCGACCACGATCCAGCGTTCGATTGCGCCAGTGAGGTCTTTTTGCCACAGATCGGGTTCATCTTCACCTGTGATGCCGCGGCCAAAGGTCAGCGCTTCATCCGCGTAAATCGCGAAAGCGAGCAGTCTCACCATCATGCGTTCCTCGGTTTCGGAAGGATGCTGGGCAACGGTCAGTGCGTGGTCGGCATAGTAATAGCGATCCATATCGGCGATCTGAAGGTTGACTTTGAAAACGGTGGATTTGATAGCCATTATGCCTGGTGTGAGGATTTGCAGACGCGCATTCTAACAGGCACAAATTACGGTGGATGGTATTGCATCGCTGTTCCGACTATAATTCGCGTCCTTTCGTATTGTCACCCGTCAAATATCAAGATGCAGTTGTTCGCTTTTGGCTTAAATCATCAGACAGCGCCGCTTGCCGTGCGCGAACAAGTCGCGTTCAATGTGGACGGGATGGAGAATGCGTTGCGCGACCTGGTGGGCAATGGGGCGGCAAAGGAAGCTACGATTCTATCTACCTGTAACCGCATGGAGTTGTATTGCAATGCGCCTAACCCGGATCATGCAATAGACTGGCTTGCGGAATACCATCACCTTCCGCGCAAGGACATTGATCCTTATCTTTATGCGCTGCCGCGTGATTTGGCTGTCAAGCATTCTTTCCGCGTGGCCAGTGGTCTCGATTCGATGGTGTTGGGCGAGCCGCAAATCCTGGGTCAAATGAAGCAGGCCGTGCGTCAGGCTGAACATGCCGGCACGATGGGCATCCTGCTGCACAAGTTATTTCAAAGCACTTTTTCGGTTGCGAAGCAGGTGCGTACCGAGACGGAGATTGGCGCGAATCTGGTTTCCATGGCTGCTGCTGCGGTGCGTCTGGCCGAACGCATTTTTCCCAGCATCGAAGAGCAAAACGTATTGTTCATCGGCGCGGGCGAGATGATCGAACTCAACGCGGTGTATTTTGCCGCACGCAACCCCAAACGCATCACCGTTGCCAATCGCACGCTGGAGCGTGCCGAGAATCTGGCGCGTCAATACAACGGCCACGCCATCACGCTGAGCGATTTGCCAGAGCAGTTGGCGCAGAACGATATTATCGTTACCAGTACCGCCAGCCAGTTGCCGATATTGGGCAAGGGCATGGTGGAACGCGCGCTCAAGGCGCGCAAACACAAGCCGATATTCATCGTGGATCTGGCCGTGCCGCGCGATGTGGAGGTGGAAGTCGCCGAGCTCGACGATGTGTTCCTGTATACCGTGGACGACATCGCCGAAGTGGTCAAGGATGGTCTGGAAGCGCGTCAGGGCGCGGTCAAGGAAGCCGAAGTCATCATAGATTGCGGGGTTTCCAATTTCATGCACTGGATGGAATCGCGCGAGGTCGTGCCGACTATACGCGCGCTGCGCGAACAGGCCGAAGCCAGTCTGCACCAGGAGCTGGATAAGGCCATGCGTTTGCTGGCCAAGGGCGAAAGCGCCGAAAAAGTGCTGGAAATGATGGGGCGCGGTCTGACCAACAAATTTTTGCACGCGCCTACTCATGCGTTGAATCAGGTGCATGGCGAGTCGCGAGATAACTTTCTTGATGTCGTCCATCGCCTCTACCACTTGAATAGCGAAGCATGAAGCCGAATATTGTCAGCAAACTCGCTCAGTTGAGCGAGCGTCTGCAAGAAGTCAACCAATTGCTGTGTAGCGAAGAGTCCACCAGGGACATGGAGGCGTACCTCAGGCTGAACCGTGAACGCGCCGAACTGGAACCCGTGGTCGAATTGTTTCATGCCTATACCTCATGCGAAGCCAACATTGCTGCCGCACGGGAAATGGCCGAAGACCCGGAAATGCGCGAATTCGCTGACGACGAGATCAAAGAAGGCGAAGCGCGGCTGGCGCAATTGGATGAGGCGTTGCAAAAGCAGTTGTTGCCCAAAGATGCCAACGATGAGCGCAACGTGTTCCTGGAAGTGCGTGCCGGAACGGGCGGCGACGAGGCTGCGTTGTTTGCGGGCGATCTGTTCCGCATGTATTCGCGTTTTGCCGAACGTCGCCGCTGGCAAGTTGAAATCATCTCGGAAAGTCCGGGTGAAATGGGCGGCTACAAGGAAATCATCGCCCGTATCGTGGGTCAGGGTGCCTATTCCATATTGAAATTTGAATCCGGTGTACACCGCGTGCAGCGTGTGCCCGCCACCGAGACACAAGGTCGTGTCCACACTTCTGCCTGCACCGTGGCGGTTATGCCGGAGGTGGACGAGCTGGACGACGTGGTGCTGAATGCTGCGGACTTGCGCATAGACACTTTTCGCGCTTCGGGTGCGGGCGGTCAGCATATCAACAAGACTGATTCTGCGGTGCGTATCACCCATTTGCCGACCGGCGTGGTGGTCGAGTGTCAGGATGGCCGGTCGCAGCACCAGAACAAGGCACAAGCGATGCGTGTGCTGACCGCGCGCATTCAGGATGCCCAGCTGCGCGCGCAGAACGCGGAGACCGCCGCGACGCGCAAGAGTCTGGTGGGCAGCGGCGACCGTTCCGAACGCATCCGCACCTACAATTACCCGCAAGGCCGGGTTACCGACCACCGCATCAATCTTACGCTGTACAAGATGGATGCCATTATGGACGGCGACATCAGCGAACTCACCAGTGCGCTGATGGCTGAACACCAGACCGAACAACTCGCCGCCATGGCGGACGATGGCAGTTTCTAATTTGGATGGGTGGCATCCTGCCGCCGCACTTCAAATTGAACCTACATGAGTATTCAGAAAATTATTTCGCGCGATTGCCAACGGCTGCAAGCCGCGTCGGGCATTGAGGCCAGTACTGCGCGCATCGAGGTGCAATGCCTTTTGCAAGCCGTATTGGAGGTGAACCGCGCGTATCTGCTCACTTATCCCGAACGTCATCTCACTGCCGATGAACAGGCGCGTTACGCGGCGCTGTTCGAGCGTCGCCTGAACGGTGAACCCCTCGCCTATTTGCTCGGTAAACGCGAGTTCTTCGGTCTCGATTTCAAGGTCACGCCCGCCACACTGATCCCCCGTTCCGATACCGAGTTGCTGGTGGAACTGGCGTTGCAGAAAATTCCTCCTGTCCTTCTCCCGCTTGCGCGAGAAGGTGGCCGACAGGCCGGGAGAGGGAGTATCCGCGTGTTGGACATGGGCACGGGCAGTGGCGCGATCGCATTATCCATCGCTCATGCGCGCCCCGAGGTGGCGGTGGTGGCGGTAGATGCCTCCGAGGCTGCGCTGAGCGTGGCGCGCGAGAACGCGCAGCGCCTCCAGACGAATAACGTGCGGCTGCTGCATAGCGACTGGTTTGCCGAATTGGTGGGCGAACGCTTCGATTTGATTGTCTCCAACCCGCCTTATATCGCCGCAGACGATGAACATCTGGCGCAAGGTGACGTGCGCTTCGAGCCGCCCTGTGCGCTGGCTTCAGGTAGAGACGGGCTGGATGATATACGGCGCATTGCTGCCAGCGCACAGGATTATCTCAACCCCGGCGGTTGGCTGATGTTTGAACAGGGTTACGATCAGGCCGGAAGGGTGCGGCAGTTGATGCTTCAGGCAGGTTTTTCAGAGGTTGCTTCGGTATGCGATTTGGCCGGGATCGAGCGCGTCACGATGGGTCGCGCTTGACGCGAATGAGGGTGTTCGGGGATAATTCCCGACAATTTAATTAGGGTAATAAGCATGACGACTGATATTCAGCAACGCATCAAAGAACAAGTCACCACCCATCCGGTGGTGTTGTACATCAAGGGTACGGCCAAGTTTCCGCAATGTGGCTATTCGGCCAATGTGGTGCGCATCCTCAATTTGCTGGGCGTGAAGGATTTTCTTGCAGTCAACGTGTTTGAAGACCCGGAATATGTCCCAGGTCTGGTGGAATATGCGAACTGGCCGACTTTGCCGCAGTGCTACGTCAGGGGTGAATTCGTCGGCGGTTCGGACATCATGACTGAAATGTACAACAACGGCGAATTGAAAGCGTTGCTGGGCGACTTGGCGACGGCAGGCTAATACCGGTTCGCGTGGTGGAGGGGTAGGCCGAATTATCTAGGCCGTCAGGCCTATATGAATGAGTGGCGGGTGCGGCTATAGTCCGCGCCGGGTGTAGGGAAGCGTGTCGGCTTATGGCGCGACTTTCATGCTCTCCTCCTATTTGGGCGATCTTCGGATCGCCCATTTTTTTACTATTTTTCGAGATGGAGGTACGCCCGTGCAATCGCCGCCTGAACCTGGTTGGGCGCAGTGCCGCCGATGTGGTTGCGGCTGGCGAGTGAGCCCTCCAGCGACAATATCTGATAGATGTCGTCCTCGATCAATGCGGAGAAATTTTTCAGCTCGTTCAGACTAATATCGGCCAGGTCGCAGCCGCGCTGTTCGGCAAAGCGCACCGCCAAAGCCACGGCTTCGTGGGCATCGCGGAACGGCAGGCCTTTCTTGACCAGATAATCCGCCAAATCGGTGGCGGTGGCGTAGCCTTGCAAGGCCGCACGGCGCATGGCTTCGGGTTTAACCTTGATGCCGGTAACCATATCGGCGTAGATGCGCAAGGTTTGCGTCAGCGTGTCCACGGTATCGAACAAGGGTTCCTTATCTTCCTGATTGTCCTTGTTGTAGGCCAGTGGCTGGCCTTTCATCAGCGTCAGCAGGGCGATCAGATGGCCGTTTACGCGCCCGGTTTTGCCGCGCACCAGTTCCGGCACGTCGGGGTTTTTCTTCTGCGGCATGATGGAAGAGCCGGTACAGAAGCGGTCGGCGAGGTCTATGAAACCGACCATCGGGCTCATCCACAGGATAAGTTCTTCCGAAAAACGCGACAGATGCGTCATGACGAGAGAGGCTGCCGCAGTAAATTCGATGGCGAAATCGCGGTCGGACACGGCATCCAGCGAATTTTCGCAGACACCCTCGAACCCCAGTAATTCTGCGACGCGTTCGCGCCTGATCGGGTAGCTGGTTCCGGCCAGCGCCGCCGCACCCAGCGGCATGCGGTTGACGCGTTTCCGGCAATCTGCGAAACGTTCGGCATCGCGCTTAAGCATTTCGTAATAAGCCATCAGGTGATGCGCGAAGCTAATCGGTTGCGCGACCTGCAAATGGGTGAAGCCTGGCATGATGGTCAGCGTGTGCCGCTCGGCAAGGGTGACGATTGATTTTTGCAAGTTATTGATTAGTAACAATAAATTATCAATTTCCTCGCGCAGGTAGAGGCGGATGTCAGTTGCCACCTGGTCGTTGCGCGAACGTCCGGTGTGCAGGCGTTTCCCGGCATCGCCGACCAGCGTGGTGAGGCGCTTCTCGATATTGAGATGCACGTCTTCCATATCCAGTGACCAGGCGAATTCGCCACCGGTAACTTCCCGCTCGATCTCGGCCAGGCCACGCTGAATGTCGGCCAGATCCTGTGCGGCGATGATGCCGCATTCCGCCAGCATTTGCGCGTGTGCCAGCGAACCCCGGATGTCGTGCAAGGCCAATCTCTGGTCGAAATCCACCGAAGCGGTGTATCTTTTCACTAATTCCGCCACGGGTTCCGAAAAACGTCCCGACCAGGTGTTGTTATCTTGTATGCTTGCCATGTTTTGTCCAGAATCCACCGAGATTTGAAATTTCGATGCTAAAAAGTGTTTGGGTCGAAAAACGCGAGGTTTATCGCCATGAATGAGGCGCGCAGTATAAAACAAAATCCTTTGTCCGACGCGTTGCCGAACTTCCGCAACCTCGGTGTTACCTTGCGCATTCTGCTGTTGAGCAATGCGATGGCATTGCTGGTCGCTGTGGTAAAGGCGCACGGCTGGCAGGATTTTCTGTTGCAAATGACGCAAATCGTTGCTCTGCTGACGCCTATCATGCTGAGCGGTTTGCTGCTGTTGGGGCTGGTGCAGCCGTGGTTGTACCGACTGGGATATTGGCGTGGTGCGCTGGCGGTGAATGTTGCGGTAAGTTTATTGGCACTGTTCATTTACTATCTGGGGGGGGAGCTATATCAACCGGATTTGGACGGGGCAGCTTATTTTGACGCGCTGCGTTGCGTATTGCTGAGTGTGGCGATGTGCGGACTGTTGTTGATGTATTTTCGCCTGCGTGCACGGGGATTGTCGCTGGCGCTGGAAGACGCGCATTTGCAGGTGTTGCGCGCGCGCATCCGACCGCACTTTTTGTTCAATACCATCAATGCCGTACTCGGTATCGTGCGTGCCGAACCGAAACGTGCCGAAACTGCCCTGGAAGACATGGCGGATTTGTTTCGCATGGCGATGGCGGAGGCGCAGGATTTGGTATTGGTACAACAGGAAATTCAGTTGAGCAAACAATATATTGCCCTGGAGCAATTGCGCATGGGCGACAGGTTGAGCGTGGACTGGCAGGTTCTGGATATGCCGGATGACGCATTGATTCCGGTGTTGTTGTTGCAGCCATTGCTGGAAAATGCGGTGTATCACGGCATCGAGTCGTTGATTGAAGGCGGCTGTATTCATGTTTTGTTACGACGCAATGGCGGGACATTGCAGATTCGTGTGGAAAACCCCCGCCCGGCAGCTAGCGCCGAGCCTCATGCGGGCAATAAAATAGCCCTGAAAAATATACGCGAACGTTTGTCGTTGCTGTTCGATGCCGAGGCGAGTTATCAGGTGATTACGGGTAAAGATTATTATCGGGTGGAAATTACCCTGCCATATGTAAAGGAGAAACGACATGACCACAATAGAACTGGCTTTGCGCGTCTTCATCGTTGACGATGAGACCCCCGCGCGTAACCGCCTGAGGGAATTGCTCGGCGATTGTAACGAACAACTGCCTCTGGTCGTGGTGGGCGAGGCGGCCAATGGACGGGAAGCATTGGACAAGCTGGCTGAAACGACTGCCGACGTGGTATTGCTGGACATCCGTATGCCGCAAATGGACGGTATCGAACTCGCTCAACACTTGAGCAAATTACCCAGCCCGCCGGTATTTGTTTTTACCACGGCTTACGATGCTTACGCGATCAAGGCGTTCGAGTTGCACGCGATTGACTATCTGCTCAAGCCGATACGGCTGGGGCGACTGTTTGACGCGCTTACCCGTGCGCGCAGCGCCGTGCCGGTTCAAACCGAAGTGCTGCGAGACCTGCTGCCTGAAGCGCGCAAGCATCTCTCCATTCACGAGCGTGGCAAGATACACTTGATCACGATCGAGGAGGTATTGTTCATGCGTGCCGAACTGAAATACATCACGGTGCGTACTGCCGAGCGCGAATATTTGATCGAAGAATCGCTCACCGCGCTGGAAAAAGAATTCGCGACGCGCTTTATCCGCGTTCACCGCAACTGTCTGGTGGCAAAAGACGCGATTGTGGGATTCGAGCGTGGCGGAGAGGAAGGAGAAAGTGGCTGGCAGGTGAAGCTGAAGGGACTCAATGAGCGCATGGCCATCAGCCGCAGACAGCAGTACATCGTCAAGGAATTCAGTTGAGTGGTCTGGATTCGTTCAGGCTGCGCCAGTATCGGGAAGGTTTTCATAGGTAGGTGATTCCTTGATAGCCGGATTCAATGCTGGCTCACCCCTTTCCCGTTGTTCAAAAATTGATGCGAGTATGATAGCGTGCGTCATTCAGGGGGCGGCAATGGTGCCATACCCGTCAGGAGGTAATATGAAAACCAACCGTATTTTGCTCGTAACTTTCTTTGCCGGTGCCGCGCTGATGGGGGGCTGTGCGAATCCCGACTACCGTCCTGTTGCCGCTCCGGCAGCGCGTTCCGATGTGGTTTATGGCGTGATTGATTCGATCGAGACCACGCGCACCAGCAACGACCAGATCGGTGCTGGCACCGTCATTGGCGGCATTGTCGGCGGGGTTCTCGGCCATCAGGTAGGTGGCGGCACGGGTAATGATGTCGCGACCGTGGCCGGTGCGGTGGGCGGTGCAGTCGTCGGCCATCAGATCGAAAAAAGCAGGAATCAGCAAGATGCGTATCGCATCCAGGTAAGACTCGAAAGAGGGGGATACCAAACCGTGACGCAGGGCATCAGCGACTTGCGCGTGGGAGACCGCGTACGCATCCAGAATAATCAGGTAACGCGTTACTGATTGTGCCGGTGGCGGTAGCGAACCCCGGCGGTTGTTTTTCAAGTCGG
>JAVHSF010000237.1:0-3994 GCA_036172035.1 Gallionella sp.
TATGCATTCCGGTCTATTGCAGACAATCTAAAACAGGGTGACACTACGGCGTGCGGGTGTTGCAAACAAAATTTCTTACCCGCATGCTTGCCGTAGCATGGATGCTTGTTGTTACATAAACATAAGGGGAAACGAGGTGGAAACAAAAGATATACGCGAAATTGCCAAGTCACTCGGCATCCATCCCGGCAATTTTTCTAAAACCAGGCTGATTAAGACGATTCAATCCGAAGAGGGGAATTTTGATTGCTATGCCACCGCTTACGACGGGGTATGCGATTAAGCAGGTTGTCTTTGGCACGAAGACTGTTTTGATGCAACCAAACAAGGAGAACGATCATGAACTTGGTCAAATGGAATCCCTTCAGCGAACTGGAAGAAGTATCCAACCGTCTGAATCAACTCTTTAGACACGCGCCTGTGCGCAGCGAATCCGGCAACGAAATGCTGGCGGTAGCGGACTGGATGCCTTCGGTGGACATCAGCGAAACGGATGCCGCCTATCTGGTCAAGGGTGAAATTCCCGGTGTCAACAAGGAAGATGTCAAAGTCACGCTTCAGGACGGCATGCTCACCATCCAGGGTGAACGCAAGCAGGAGAAGGAAGAAAAGGGCAAGAAGTTTCACCGTGTCGAGTGTTCTTACGGCAGCTTTGTGCGCAGTTTCAGGATACCCGACGATGCTGACCCAAACACCGTGAAAGCGGAATTCAAGGACGGCATGTTGAACGTCACGTTGCCCAAGACCCACAAAGCCGGGGAAGCCAAGGCAATCAGCGTACCCGTGTCTTGAGGCAGTAGCCCCCCTGCCACTTGGCAGGGGAATGTTGCGCAAATACCCAGGAGACAAACATGAAAAACCAGTCGCAGCTTTCCGGATTTCACCCTATCCGGCCCAACCAGTTATTTCAGGAACAGGTTCATGACAGCTACAAAACCAAGGGAAAATTACCCGAGCCGACGGTCTGTCCTGACTGCGGCGCGGTATTTCACGAAGGGCGCTGGCAGTGGTTACCCGCTCCGGCGAACGCGCATCAGGCAAGCTGTCCGGCATGCCACCGGGTACGCGATCATTTTCCGGCAGGCTATGTAACGTTGAACGGAACTTTTTTCCCGGGACACGAGCAGGAAATTCTGCATCTGATCCAACATCTGGCAGAGCAGGAAAAGACCGAGCATCCCTTGCAGCGCATCATGGCTATCGAAAAAACCGGGCATGGCAGCCTGATCACCACGACTGACATCCATCTGGCGCGCGGCATCGGTGAGGCATTGCACCATGCCTACCAGGGCGAGCTGGATTTTCACTACAACCCTGAACAGCTGCTGTTGCGCGTGAATTGGACGCGCTGAATCCGTAAACCAGGCGGGCTGACGAAGCCCTCGCCCCGGGGGTCTGTCGGTCGGCATAACCATTCGGATTGTCTGATTCGGTCTGTCTGTTTTTTTCGGGAAAACCAATGCAATTCAAGGATTACTACAAAATCATGGGGGTTGCGCGCGATGCGACCCAGGACGAAATCAAGCGGGCATATCGCCAACTGGCGCGCAAATACCATCCCGATGTCAGCAAGGCATCCGATGCCGAGGAGCGTTTCAAGGAAGTCGGTGAAGCATATGAAGTTCTGAAAGATGCGGAGAAGCGCGCGGCTTACGACCAGTTGGGCGCAAACTGGAAAACGGGGCAGGATTTCCGCCCCCCACCCGATTGGAATGCCGGTTTTGAATTTTCCGGTGCCGATGCCCAATCCGGTAATGCGGCGGAATTCAGCGATTTCTTCTCATCCCTGTTCGGTCAGGGTTTCGCCCGTCACGCTGGACACGCTGCACATCAGGCTCAGGGCGAAGACCGTCATGCCAAAATACTGATCGCTCTGGAAGATGCTTACACCGGTAACACCCTGACCGTCACGTTACAAGCGCCCGAGGTTGATGCGACAGGACACAGGGTCATGCGCGAACGCAAGCTGAATGTGACGATCCCGCGCGGCATACGCGCCGGACAACATATCAGGCTTACGGGGCAGGGCGGACAAGCTATGGGGCAGGGTAAACCGGGCGACTTGTATCTGGAAATAGAATTCCGTCCGCACCCGTTCTATCGCGTCGAACAACGTGACGTTTATCTCGACCTGCCCGTTTCTCCCTGGGAGGCCGCGCTGGGCGCGACCCTGAAAGTCCCCACCCCGGCGGGGAGTGTCGAACTCAAAATACCGGCCAATTCCATGTCAGACGGCAAGCTGCGTTTGAAAGGTCGTGGTATTCCGGGCGGCACGCCGGGCGATTTTTACGTCATTCTGCAAATCGTCTTGCCGCCCGCCGACAGCGAAACTGCCCAAGCGCACTACCGCAATTTTGCCGAGCAGTTTAAAACCTTTAACCCGCGCGCCAAACTGGGAGTGTGAAATGGATAGCGAAGAAATGTGCCAGCCACTGAGCGGTCTCATCATGGAAGAGCAAGCCGCGTTAACCCTGACCGAAATTTGCCGCGCCTGTGCGGTACACGACGAACGCATCATCGAACTGGTCGAGGAAGGGGTGCTGACCCCCATAGGTCGTGGACGGAAAAGTTGGCGTTTCACCGGCAACCATGTCCGGCGCGCCAGCGTGGCGTTGCGCCTGCAAAACGATTTGGGCATCAACCTCGCAGGCGCGGCACTGGCGCTGCAATTGCTGGAGGAGGTGGAAATGCTGCGTGCGCAGCTCGGCGCTATGGACGAATGATATATAGGCAGGCAAGAAAAGAGGACAAATGACCACCGTACATATTCCAGCAGATGCAGTTTGGCTCGATGGCGAGTTAATTATTCCGCCGTCCGCGTGTGGTCTGGTGCTGTTCGCCCACGGCAGCGGCAGCAGCCGCTTCAGTCCGCGCAACAATTATGTCGCCGAAGTGTTGCAACGACGCGGTATGGCCACATTGCTGTTCGACCTGCTGACAGGTGCAGAAGATCGGGATTACGAAACCCGGTTCGACATCGCGCTGCTCACGCGCCGCCTGCTCGCCGCCACGGTATGGTCGCAAACCTCTCCAAAAACACAAAGTATGAAACTGGGCTATTTCGGTGCCAGCACGGGTGCGGCAGCCGCGTTGCAGGCCGCCGCAAAAATGGGCGACAAGATTGGCGCGGTAGTGTCGCGCGGGGGACGCCCCGACCTTGCCGGAGAACTTGCCCTGAGCCGTGTGACCGCACCGACCTTGCTGCTCGTGGGCGGCGCAGATTACGGCGTGATCGAATTGAATCAGCAGGCTTATGCGCTACTGAATTGCGGGAAAAAACTGACACTGATACCCGGCGCAACCCATTTGTTTGAAGAACCCGGCACGCTGCAGCAAGCGGCTGGCAGCGCGGCGGACTGGTTCGCGCAATATCTGCAAACGAATACGGTTATTCTCTGAGCAGCGCGATAACTTCCTCATCGCTTACCTGCGGGAAAGACTGGTAAAACTGGCCTACCGCATAAAATGTCTCGGGCGCATCCAGGCACACCACCTCATCGGCGTAAGGCGATACTTTTTCCAGTGTGTCGGGCGGTGCAACCGGCACGGCGCAAATCAGTTTTTTGGGCTGTTTGGCGCGCAACGCATGCAATGCGGCGATCATGGTCGAACCCGTCGCCAGCCCATCGTCCACCACGATGACGACTCTCCCCCGGGCATCCAGCGGTGGGCGAACCGGGGTGTAGCTGGCACGCCGTGCGCGCATCACTTCAAGCTGCGCGGCCTTCTCGTCCTCGATATATTGTGAACTCCCGGCCACTCTTGCCGCATGGTCGGCGAGGTAAGTCCAACCCGTTTCATCCACTGCGCCGATGGCGAATTCCGGGTTGGCCGGGGCGCGCAGCTTGCGCACCAGCACCACGTCCAGTTCACCTTCCAGCGCTTTGGCGATGATTCTGGCCATCGGCACTGCACCGCGAGGAATCGCCAGTACCAGCGGATGCTGTCCGCGATATTGTTCGAGTGCTTCCGTTAACTGGTACGCGGCATCCTT
>JAVHSF010000238.1:0-3986 GCA_036172035.1 Gallionella sp.
CCGGTGAAGGTGTCCGGCTTTTCGTCCGCTAAAACTAGGCGGGGGTAAACACGGTCAGGCGGACAAACGTTCGGCTGGTGCGGGTTGCACATGTAAGGGCGCGGCCTTGATACGCTGTTCTGCTTGCCACATGTCGTAGGCGCTTTGTTCTGCAATCCATAAGCGGGCTTCACCGCCTCGCTCTACACCTAACCATGCTTCAATACGCAAGGCCATTTCAGGCGATATGGCAGCGCGGCCATTGATTACACGGGAAAGGGTTGCGCGGGCTACATTCAATTGTTGCGCGGCATCGGTAACAGTTAGTCCTAGTGCTGGTAATACATCATCGCGCAAGGTCAGACCTGGGTGCGGTGGGTTGTACATTTTCATTTTTGCTTGCTCCTAGTGATAGTCTTGATAATCAACCAGCACAGCATCTTCGCCTTCAAACGTGAATGTCATGCGCCAGTTGCCGTTTACGCACACCGAATAATGTTCGGCAAGGTTTGCGGTCAACGGATGAAAGCCCCATCCCGGCACATTCATTCCTTTGGCGTTGGTCGTTTCGTTCAAGCGGCGCAGCATGGCGGCTAGTCGGGGTGCGTGGTGCGGTTGTATGCCTGCTTTGCTGCCTGTGTCAAAAAAGGTTTTCAGTCCCTTGTGCTTGAATGTCTTAATCATTTTTTATTGTAACCTGTAACGTTATGCGCATCAACATCAATCAACTATTCACTACGCGCAAACCCGCTTGCGCTGGCACAAACTCAATCCCTGCTTGTTCCAATATCCATGATTCTATTTTGACGTGCCACAGGTGCAGCAAGTCGAGTTCACGCTGTATGTAGTGTTTTTCGGCAATGGCGCTTGGCTTGTGTCCCATTATCTGCGCAACAATACCGGCGGGGACTTCCATCCATTCCGACAACGTGCCAAAGGAGCGGCGCAGGCCGTGCAGGGATAGTGCGGGCAGGGCGGCGGCATTCAGAGCCTTAATGTGCCGTATGCGCGGCTCTTCAATGCGTCCAGATGCGGCTGTGGGGCTTGAGAATACAAACTCATTGCGGCGCGGCAGGCATGAGATTAAATGCTCCAGATAGGGTGTTAACGGTATGGTGCGCCCAGCTGAAGTTTGCGAGCAGCCGCCACGCTCCGCGCCTAACGGTCATGGCAAGTTTGCCGCCCCCGATAATGAAACTTGCCATGACCGTTTCCCTCACCTCAATCCTCTCCCAGAGGGAGAGGAGGCAATCGAATCGCTTCGCGAGTTTCACGTTAACCATGCCTCGATGCGCAAGGCTATTTCGGGCGATATGGCGGCGCGGCCATATCATCCGGTCAATTCATCGTCTGTTGGCTTATCGCCGGATCCATGAATTGCTCGCCTTGGTAAACCTTGTATAGGGCTTCCATCAATATTTTTGGATCGCTGCTCTTGGTGAAATAGCCCGATGCGCCTGCCTTGAAAGCAGCGTTTGCCAGATGTAGGTCGTTGTACATGCTGTACACGAAGATCGGCAAAGCGGGCTGACTGTCCTTGACGCGTTCTATCAGTTCAATGCCATTGATTCCCGGCATATTCATGTCCAGCAAGAGCAGGTCAAAATCCCCCGTGCTTATCTGTTTCAGCACCTCGATGCCGCTGGCGGCTTCTCCCGCCACGCCGATGTCAGGTGTCAGCTTGACGAGTTGTTTCAAGCCCTCGCGTACGATGGCGTGATCATCCGCAATCAGGAGTCGTATCATTCGGTTTTTTCCTTGGGTTGGGTCGGCACGATGACGGTAACCATTGTACCCTGCCCGGGTGCGCTGACGATTTCAACCTGTCCGCCCAGTGCGAGGGCTCTCTCGCGTATGCCGAGCAGGCCATATGACTGGTTTTTCTCCCTGAGTGCCGGATCGAACCCTTTGCCATTGTCGCGCACCTCTACCCGCAAGTCGTCGGCAAGCCGTTCCAGCGTGATTTTGACATCGCTTGCCGCAGCGTGACGCGCCGCATTGGTCAGCAGTTCCTGCACGATGCGGAATAGTGCTACCGCGCGAACCTCGGCCAGGTCAACGCGTTCTTCTGCCGTATGCAATACGCAAGAACTGCCGGAGTGTACGGCATACTCGTTGCACAGCCAGCGGATGGCAGGGATGATGCCAATATCCAGTGCGCTCGGGCGCAGGTTTGAGACGATATTGCGCACACAGCAATTGGCCTGATCCAGCAGTACCGTCATACCTTGCGTTTTTTCCAGCAACGCCGTATTGCCTTCGCCAAAACGCAGTGCCAGCAAAGCGACATCCATGCGTAATGCCGTGAGGATTTGTCCCAGCTCATCGTGTACTTCCCGCGCGATGCGCTTGCGCTCTTCTTCCCTCAACAATTCTGTCTTTTCAGCCAGATTGCGCAATAGCTGGTGTGATTCCCTGAGTTCATCTTCCAGAATTTTGCGTTTGCTTACATCGCTGAAGGCAATGCGCGCCATGCGGGTGTTGCCGTCTGTCGTGATGTGCAGGCAGTCCATTTGCGCATGAAAGACGCTGCTGTCCGCACGAATCAATGCCAGTTCGCAGCTTTGTTTGCCGCCCTGTTGCAGCGCGGCGGAGAAGTGGTGATGCCAGCAGTCTCTGTCGCCGGTCGCGATAAATTGCGCGAAGCGGCGGCCCAGCAACGCTTTGCGCTCAACACCCAGCAACCCGGCTCCGGTGAGATTGATTTCGGCGATCTGCCCCGTATCGTTGAGCGTCAAATACCCGACAGGTGCAAAATCATAAAGATCCACATAGCGGTCGCGCGATTCCTCCATGGCAAGCTGGGTCTGGCGCAGTGTTTCATTCTGCATCTCCAGTTCGATCTGGTGTACCTGAAGTTCATGCAGCCATGCTTCAGCAGGGCGTGAAGCCGTGATGGCCGGCGTGTGCCGATCGAGCTGCGCTTCGGCTTGCGCGCGTAGCGGGTCAGGCTGTTTGGGTGATTTGTTCATATAGTTTTCCCTCAAATGGCCGTCAATCGTTTGTCCTCGATCGTGTCCGATACGCGTGCCGGATTGAAGAAGCGTATCCGGTTGCGTCCGTCATCTTTTGCCTGATACATCGCCATATCGGCTTGCTTGAGAATGTCATCGCGGCTGCTTTCGTGGTTGATGAACAAGATGACGCCGATGCTGGAGGTGCAGTGATGTGTTGCCGTGATTTCCGCTTTGCCTTGGGTGCGGATTGTCAGCAAATAGGGTTCGGCCAGCACGCTACGGATTTTGTCTGCCACGATGCTGGCCTGGGTGCTGGAAACGGATTCGCTGGTATCCAGTTCACTGAGCAATATCACAAACTCGTCTCCGCCAAAACGCGCGACGGTGTCCATCTCGCGTATACAGGCGGAAATGCGGCGCGCCACTTCCACCAGCAGCAAGTCTCCCGTGCTGTGACCATATTGGTCATTGAGCGGCTTGAAGTCGTCCAGGTCGAGGAACATCAGCGCCGCATATTTCCCGCTGCGTTTGCTGGCGGCCATCGCATGGTCGAGACGGTCATCAAGCAGGCGGCGGTTGGGAAGCTGGGTCAATGCGTCATAGAAAGCCAGCCTGCGGATGGCTTCGTCGCCGTTGATGCGCTCGCTGATGTCGGTCAGTACGATGCGCAGCACGGGGGTTTCTCCCGGCTTGCTCAGACGCAGGCAATCCATCCTGACGAAGGTGCGCGATCCATCCTTGCGCTGAAGCGGCAATTCACAAGTCAGCGGCTCGTCGTGCGTGATGGCATGCCGGAAGTGGCGATACCAGTTGTCGTGGCAGTCGCTGGCAAGATAAGCGGCGAAACGCTGGTGATGCAGTCTGTTGCGCGCTATGCCGAGCATCGCGGCTCCGGTCAGGTTGATCTCGGCAATCATGCCATTGTCGTCGAGGGTGATGTAGCCGACCGGAGAAAAATCGTAAAAATCCATGTAGCGGTCGCGCGATCTTTCCAGCTCCCGTTGCGACTGACGCAAGGTTTCATTCTGCATCTCCAGTTCGATCTGGTGT
>JAVHSF010000239.1:0-12064 GCA_036172035.1 Gallionella sp.
GAACAGGAAACTGATTTATTTAACGATTTTCAAGATGGGCTTACCCGATGATTTTGGTTTGTTTTTTTCTCCACCAGAATCAGGAGGTGGCTGTTGCGAGTCAGCACCTTGAAACACTAATCCTTGTCCCGTTTCCTTGGCAAAAATTCCGATCACCGCTTCTACCGGAATGAGTAATTGAAATGGCGTTCCACCGAAACGGCCATTACAACTGATGAACTCGTTACCCATTTCCAGATTTCTAACGGCTCCCGCACCCAGATTCAGCGTAATTTCACCGTCTTTGACGTAGGCAACCGGAACCTCTGTTTTTTCGTTGACCCGCACAGCGAGATAAGGAGTCAAAGCGCTATCTATACACCACTCATATATCGCCCGTATCAGATACGGGCGAGTAGACAGGTCACTCATTTGCGCATGGCTCTTTCACCAGGGGTCAGTGCATCAATAAAACCCTGACGAGAAAAGATACGCTCCGCATACTTCATCAGTGGAGCGGCTTCCTTGGGCATATTGATACCAAAGTGATCGAGCCTCCACAATAGCGGTGCAATTGCCACATCCAGCATGGAGAACTCCTCCCCCAGCAGAAATTTCTGCTTGGTCAGTATTTGAGCCAACTGCGTCAAATTATCGCGAATGATGAGACGAGCCTTGTCAGCAGCCTTGCCTCCCTGCTCTATCGTACCAATATGAGCGTACAACTCCTGCTCGAACTGATATAAAAACAGACGCGCACGCGCACGCATCACAGGATCCGGCGGCATCAATTGCGGATGCGGGAAGCGTTCATCAATATACTCATTGATGATGTTAGCCTGAAACAACACCAAGTCACGCTCGACCAGAACAGGAACTTTTCCGTAGGGATTGATTGTCGAGGCATCTTCTGCCTTATGCAGCAAATCAACATCTATGACATCAAAGTCCATGCCCTTTTCGAATAAAACGATACGGCAGCGGTGGCTAAATGGGCAGGTTGTACCCGAATACAGCGTCATCATTAATACTTATCCCTTAACTAATTCGGTACCTTGCAAACGCATCTTGACGAGAAAATATCCAGTCAAACCAACCGCGCCACCAATTACTATTGTTGCGACCAGCGGATAATCTCCCTTGCCCGTAATCCCCCCTATCCAGACATAACGCTCAAACAAGGTACCCACAATGATGCAGACAGCTACCGCATTGATCGCAGCAATGTTATGACGCGGCCCAGGAAAGGACAATGCTGTAAAAGGAACGACGAATTTCAACACCAATACAGACCACCACAGGAAGGCATAGTCACCGTTTTGCATACCAAACACACGTCCGGTTTCATCTGGCAAATCGCCATACCAGACCGTAAGATACTGCGCATAATAGGTGTATATCCACAACAAGGTAAACGCCAGTAGCATCTGTGCAATATGGTTGTAGATATAGCCAGCAATCGGGTGCGCCTGATTTTGGCGGGCATTCCATGCTGAAACCCAAACGACCAGAAAAGCGAGGAACATGCCAAAATTACTGACGAACTGCTGCAAGCCATAAATTGCGCTGTGCCATTCAGGCACGAGGGTCATTTCAAAATCCCATGCGATCATTGTGCTATATAACACAAAGAAGAATGGAATGGCGGTAGCCACCTGATGAAAACTGGCTGCATCTGCCGGGCTGCGGTCACATACATTCTGACGCTTGATGAATACCCAGTACAAAGCCATCATGAACAACATGCCAATCACTTCGCGTGCGATAAACCAGTGCGGCTGATACCAGCTAGGAATACTGGCATGAGGACCCACATCATGCCCCCACCATGAAAAGAACGCGGAACCATTCAGCAACATCACCATCAGTAACACAAACGCCAAAGGAAACAGCGCGAACAATGCGGTAGCCAGATGTTTGACTTCGTTTTGCCACTTGGCACCCACCAGATGCAGCACAGAACACAAGGCAACACCACTTAACGCCAGTGACAGCACCACCACGAAACTCACATTCAAAACCGCCAAATTACTGTATGCAAACATTTCGTAGCCTCCTAATTTGCTTGAGCCGCAGCCTGTTGAGCCGGGTTATTCTGCAACACTTTTCGAATGTAATTCACAACGTGCCAGCGTTCAGTTGCTGTCAGGTCATTTGCATAACTAGGCATTACAGCGCCACCCAATGACATGTAGCCAAAGATATAACCGTCAGGATACTCAGCCGGATTCCAGCTATGCATTTCATTGCTGTTAGTCAAATTCCACGGTTTCATGATGAGCTTTTCACCCACCAGTCCATCACCTGTTCCGCTCTTGCCATGACAGGGGGTGCAGTAAATATTAAACAAACGCCCACCCTTGGCCACTGACAATGCGTCTGGAGTAATCGTGTTGGTCATATTGCGCGCGGCATCTGCATCTTTGACTATGACTGTAGTACCCGCCACAGGCAGAGAACGTTTGGGGAAAGGGGTCATGCCAGGATGCGCCGAATCGGGACTTTCCTGTGGTTTGACACTCACCTGGTTAGCCATGTCGTGCGACCAGGGCCATGCTTGCGCCAGAGAGGGTGCGATCATCAGCGCAATTGCTAGAGATAATTTTTTCATTTACCTGCCTCTTCTTGAATTTCCAACGCTTGATGCTTGGTGAAAATAGCGCGCAACGCGCTTGTTGCGCCTGCCTCCGATTTCACCAGAATCGCAATCTTGTCTTCCGATACGCTGGAACTATACAAAGGTGAACGCTTTGCCGGCAAACCTGCGCAAATCAGGAAACCCAGCACCGTGATATACACCCCGCCCAAAATAAACATCTCGTAGGTCAGCACAAAGTTGGGTGGAAACGGCACAATCGGCTTGCCCCCCTTCAACTGTGCAAAAAAGTTCGCTTGCGCACCCGAGATCAGAAAAAACCCCAACAAACCCCCCATCAAGGCGCCGAACAAGGTGAACCATTGCACATAGACTGGTTTTTCGCCGAGAAACTCTTCAACTTCAGGATGTTCGATAGGAGATTTGACGATCAAATCATCATTTATATCGAAGCCTTTAATAGGTGTATTTCGCAGTTCTTGTACGACCAGTTCAGCCTCATCAAAACTGCTGAACATTGCGAGTAAATGACGTTTGCTCATATCAGTGCGCTCCTTGTCCAGCAGTTTCATTCTTCTTCAAATGCAAACTGCGGTGATAGACCATTTCCTTGACTTCATACATGGATACCGATGGGAACACCTTGCAGAACACCATAAACAGCAAAGTAAACCAGCCAAAACTACCCATCACCATACCCCATTGGATCAGACTGGGCCATTGATCGTTATCCCAAACCCATGGATAGTAACCATGCGAGAAGGTCGGCGCGACGATCATCCAGCGTTCCAGCCACATACCCAGGTTCAACAGCAGCGACACCGCAAACAATACCGGGATATTGGTTTGGAAACGTTTGAAAGCCAGCATAAAGGGTACGACAGAACCACAGAACACCATCCCCCACCAGAATGGCGCGAATTGACCCGTTGCTTTCTGGATAAGAACCGCTTTTGCATCCATGTCATGGCCGTACCATACAGCGGCAAATTCCACAGCATTCAAGTAAGTCCATACCATCGCAATTGCGAAGGTTAAACGCACCGTCTTTTTCAAAATGCTCTTGGTCATGTAATCTTCAAACCTGAACACATAACGCAGGATAATGAACAGCGTGATAATCGCCGCACAACCCGAATACAGCGCACCTGCCACGAAGTAAGGAGGGAACGAAGTAACGTGCCAACCCGGTTGCTGCGACATGGCGAAATCACTCGCCACGATGGAGTGTACCGACACAGCCAGCGGAATCAGGAAACAGGCGATAGTCAGGTAAGTCACACGAAAATTGCGCCATTGACGATCTGTGCCTTCCCAACCCAGTGCCAACAAGGTGTACAGCTTCTTGCGCCAGCCTTCGTGCAGATTATCGCGACAAATGGCCAAATCTGGAATCATACCGACATACAGAAACAATACCGACGAACTCAGGTAGGTAAAAATAGCCATCGCGTCCCATAACAGAGGCGATTGAAAATTCGGCCATGTCCAGCGATCGTTGGGATAGGGCAGCGCATAGTAGAACTGCCACAAGCGGCCGATATGCACCATAACAAACAGCCCCGCTGTCATCAGCGAGAAAGTCGTCATCGCTTCAGCGAAACGATAGATGGGTTTGCGCCAGTCAGCATGCATCAAGTGCAAAATCGCCGACAACAGGGTACCGGAGTGACTCATACCAATCCAGAAAATGAAGGTAGCGATATACAGCCCCCACACATTCGGGTTGTTCAGATTAGCCACGCCCATACCGACCTGGTATTGATAAATCTCACAGCCGAGACCCACGCCAAACAGCGAAAGCGCCCCGAACACAATGATCCAATACAATTTTCTGGGATTTTCAAGACTAACCAGCACGTCCTTGTTAATCTTTGCCCACGCTATGTCTTCGCGAATATCTTTCATCGTTATTCCTTAAAGGTTTTCCTGTTATCCAAAACGCTAAATAGCACTTTCACGAACACGTTCCAGATACATCACAGAAGGGTACGGACGCAATTCTTCCAGAATACGGTAGCCGCGCAACTCCGAACCACCATGCTCCTGGTCTTTTTCTTGTTCATCCGCATTGAGTTCAACTTTTTGAGCCTCCCACTGCTTATGCACTCTGGATTCCGGGTCAACCAGATTACCGAATGAAATCGCGCTGGTCGGGCAGGCTTGCTGGCAAGCCGTTTGCACTTCGCCCTCACGCACGATGCGTCCCTCGCCCTTGGCTGTCACTTCGGCGGCGCGCAGACGCTGCACACAGAAGGTGCATTTCTCCATCACGCCCTTGCCACGCACCGAAACATCAGGATTGAGCTGACGATTCATTTCTGCCGGCCAAACCGCTTCGTCGGTCGGATAATCGTACCAGTTGAAATAACGCACCTTGAACGGACAGTTTGCCGAACAATAACGCGAGCCAATACAACGGTTATAAATCTGTGAATTCAGACCGTCGGCCGTATGGTTGGTCGCCCCTACCGGGCAAACCGTCTCACAGGGAGCCGCTTCGCACTGCTGGCACATCATGGGCAGGAATTGCGCGCCCTGATCTGGAAACTCAACATCCTCTTCAGGCCAGTAACGCTCGATGCGCATCCAGTGCATCTGTTGACCGTGCTGGAACCTTTCTTTGCCGACTACCGGAATATTGTTTTCCGCATAACACGCCACACTACAAGCATTACATCCTGAACATGCATCCAGATCTATGCTCATTGCCCATTTATAGGGATCGTGCGGCTTATCATCAACCGGATGAAAATGGCGGAATTGTGACCAATTCTCTAATAAATTACTCACCGACATGACTTAGACCTCCTCTGAAAGCTTAACTTGGTCAGTGGATTTGCTCAAGGCGACCCTTCTGCCATCTTGCTTACCACCTGCTGCACCCTCATCCTTGACGACAAGGATGCGCTGTCCAATCTTGCTGATTTTGACGCGTGTCCCGTGCAGCGCCAATTCGCCGGTTTCCTGGTCAAACACCGCATCCAGAATCTGGAACGGGTTGACGCCATAGCCCTTGGCATAACGCCCCAGCGCTTCGTGTCCGCGACCCAGCGGGATGGAAATAGCGTCAGGATGAATACCCGGGAACAGGTAGGCCTGCGCCCTGATTGATCCCGTCCTGGAGGAAACCTCTAAAACATCCCCCTCGACAATGCCCAATTCCGCAGCCTTGCTGGGATGAATCTCTACCCATGAGTCCCACACAATCGTGGTCAGGGGATCGGGAGACTCTTGCAGCCAGGGCTGATTGGTATGTCGTCCATCACGCAGATGGGCAGTCACTCCTGGAATCAAATGCATGGGATACTGGACATCCGCAGCGGCTGCAGCCGGCAACTTCAAACCCGCCGCGCTCGCATTGCCCGACAACGCCCCCGCCGAACCTGCCAGCTTGATAATGCCGCTGGTCAGCGTTTCATCCCAGAAGGTATCGTCGTCCGTCCCGCCGCTTCCCAGCGCACCCTTGATCGTCAACAGCGAACCGCGCAGATAACCGTAGTAGTCTGCAAAATCCTTGTATTTGTCGGCTTCACGTTGCTTGACCAATGCCAACAGGATGTCGCCCATCCCCCGCGTATTGGCATGAAGTTTTTCCATCAACGGTTGTTGGACATTGATCTGCGCGCCTTCCGCCATGTATTCAGGAACTTGAGTACCCCAGTCTTCAAGTGCGGAATCCAGCGGCAACACCAGGTCAGCCTCCAGCGCCGTTTCATCCAGATAATGAGCAAAGGCGACCTTGAATCCAGCTTTAGCCAGATTAGCCTTAAACTTCATCGAACCCGGCGCAGTGAATACCGGGTTGGTCGCATAGGTAAACAACACCTTGTATTTGCCCGCCGCCAGCTCATCGTTCAATGTCTTCAGCGCAACGGTATTGCCTTTGGCCGGCACCATTTGCGGGAAGGGTACTGAAGCAGGCGCTTCAATCGTCTTGCCGACATTACCCAACACCTGGTTGAGCAAGTTGATAGCCGCAGCATTTTGCGAACCGTGTGCGTAACCTTCGGCCGCACTACCCGCCAACACCAGGCTGGGCGTGCGTTCCTTCAGCAAGGCGACCAGTTTTTCCAGATGTTCTGCCGAAACGCCGGTGTCATTACTGACACGCGCCTTGTCATAACCCTGAACCGCCGCAGTCACATCGCCCGACAATGCCACACCCGATGCGCCCAACGCGTTGATAATGCCGAGCGCCAGAATACCTTCCGTGCCGGGACGAACCACCAACCAACGATCTGCATTTGCACCCGTCAGGGTCATCTTGGATTCGATCTGCACCAAGACCCCGCGCTTGCCATCCACCCCTTTACGGAACTGCGCGTATTGCTGGGAAAAATGCACGGGAGAAACCCAGCTACCCAGGAAATCCGCGCCAAACGACAACACGAGCCTGGCCTTGTTGATGTTAAAGCGCGGCATTTCCGTGCCATATGCTTTTTTGTTGGCGGCGCGCTGCACAGCAGGAGCAACGGCTTCATAAACATAAAGATTTTTGCTACCCAGGCTGTCCAGATAATTGCCCAGCAACACTTTGAGATGACCGCTTACCCCGCCACTCAGGAACGCAACCTGTTCGCCACTCACACCGTTCAGCTTTTCAGCGATCAATGCGTAAGCCTGCTCCCAGGAAATCGTTTCTCCCTTGTCGCCCTTACGCAACAACGGCTCACGCACGCGATCCGGATTGTAGTGATGCTGCACACCCGCCTGCCCCAAACCGCACATCTTGCCACGGTTGATTGCGGAATCAGGATTGCCTTCCAGCTTCAGCACTCGACCCTCACGCACACGGCCGTTGATGCTACAACCCGCATCGCACTGTGCGCATGTCGAGTTGTAGTACACCGCCACGCCCGGGATGACATAATCAGCCGCTTCCACATAGGAAACCACTGTCTCTTTCCCATTTTCTATCGAGGTGTTGCCGCAACCGCTCAACGCTACCGCCGCGCCGCCCCAACCCAACACCTTCAGAAAATCACGCCGATCTAAACTACTATCAATCATAACAACCTCACTGGTAATTTCTTGGAATTTCATGCCCGCCGGGTGTCCGGCCAAAAGCCCCTCGGCTTACTTGTGGCAATGCCAGCAATCATTCGGGCCTTGCGCCTTGACCGCCCCGTCAGATGAAGCTGCAACCGGTTTCTGGAATTTATACCAGTAAGCCTGATTGCCGATCGGCGTACCGCCCTCTGCCGTTACCGGATGACTCTTCTCATGACAACTGGCGCACCAGCCCATCGTAAGCGGTTTGCTGCGACGCGCAACCGTCATCGTCTTGACATCGCCGTGGCAATATCCGCAAGCCTCCTGAGTCGGACGATTTTGCTGTTCGACGAAACGCTTGATATGACGCTCATGATTGAAACGAACGAAGTCGGGAAGATCGTGAACTTTCTTCCAAGGGATCGCCTTCTTGGCATCCCAGTACTTGAACAATTCCACGATGCGTGGCTTATTGCGAACAGATTCGATATTTTGGTGACAACCGATACATTTTTGCAATGGAGGAATACCGGCTACCGCGCTACGTCGTGCATAGGTGTGACAATACTGACAGTCAATCTCCATACCGCCCTTGGTGGGATCGCTATTGGTGGGATCATCAGGATTTTTCAGCCCGGCATGACGATAATGCGGAAATTCGATAGGTTGAGTGACTTGCGGACCTAAATCATCCTCAGTCGTTAAGGTAGGTTTCTGAGCATCGGCGGCATAACTTCCAGCAGCAGCCAACAATCCAACCAGCATGACAGACAAACGTAAGAAACGGTGCATCGTAAGGGCTCCCCCGGCAAACAAATGACCCCACACCGGCTTGCGGCCGGCATGAACGAACAGATAAATCGGATTATTTTTTGATGCGGTGTGTCGCAATTGAAATTATTATCTGCCTTTCCGTCAGGAAAAACACTTTGCAACTACACGGACGAATAATGTCTAGTCTTAAATATAAAGTCAATACTGAATTTTCCAAACGCCAGCCTGGAATTAAAAAATACTGATATAAAACAAATTATTACAGCATATACTAATATTCAAATTACAAAATGGAAAAAAATATGAACGAAGAACAGGCTGTCCTGGATTTTTTTTCCAAGGCAGAAAATTTGCCACTTGGCCTGTCTGTTGCCCAGCTGATGGACGAGGTGCGCGTGCGCATGAACAACCAATTTTGGCAACAACTGCTCCCACTGATAGAAACCTCCCTCCAACAAACGAGGGCGGAGTGGGTTATCTCTGCCACGGAAGACCGCAACACCCACTCTGAATTGCTTGGTCTGCATTTCAACTTGACAAGCAACCAGGAAATCTATTTGCGCCCGATGATAGAACAGCAACTCATGGGCGGTGTCTGGCGCATTTACTTTGGCTTAATTTGGAGTGGCACCCCGTCACCCGCACACCTCAACTTGCCAGAAGTAGGTCTGTTGAAAACAGCTTTGGAAAAAGCAGGGCTTAAGCATAACGAAAATTTTCCGGGCTGGCAGTGGACGAAACTCTACCCGCGCCGCCGGGATTTTCTGTTGCGCTTGTCCAACGACCCGCAGACATTATTGGAGGAGGCAGCAAAACCACTGCACAGCCTGCTGGCAGATTTCGGTGTTGCACTCGCCGAGACCAATGCAGCGTTGCGCAGCGCGCCGCACAGCATGGCCATTTCACTCGATCAACTGCGCAGCAGGAAGCCTGCGCAATCCAGTGAATAATGCCGCTAAACCGGATTATCCTGATCGAAAAAGCGGTGTTCGAGAGCAAATTTCACCTGCAAATGTTCGCCCAACGCCTGTATTCCCAGACGTTCGCTGGCGTGATGTCCGGCTGCAATGAATGCCACGCCACTTTCATTTGCCTGATGGTAATTTTGTTCGGAAATCTCACCCGTGAGATAAGCGTCCACACCCAGCGCGATTGCCGCCTCGAAATAGCCTTGCGCCCCACCGCTGCACCAGGCGACTCTGCGTATCCGCCGGTCAGGATTGCCGAAGACTTGCGGCACACGATGCAAGCCTTGTTTAATCCGGCGGGTAAATTGACGCAAGGTCTGCGGCTGATCCAGTTCGCCGATCCAGGCAATATTCTGCTCGCCGAAACGTCCCGTCGCGTGCAGTCCCAGCAACCGTGCCAGTTGGGCGTTGTTGCCCAACTCGGCATGCGCATCCAAAGGCAGGTGATACGCCAGCAAACTCACCTCATGGCACAACAACCTGGCTATGCGCAGCTTCTTGAAGCCAACGATGGCGGCATCCTCGTTACGCCAGAAATAGCCGTGGTGCACCAGCAACGCATCCGCACCCCAGGCGCTTGCCGCATCCACCACCCACTGCGAGGCAGTCACGGCGGTAGCGATGCGCTTTACCTCGGCGCGACCCTCGATTTGCAGGCCGTTCGGACAATAATCCTTGAACAAATGGGTTTGCAACAGGCTTGCGTTATAATCGCGCAGTTCATCGAGCAACATCGGTCATCCTTTCCCGTTACTTGTAGGCAGGACTCATCATAACATGCGTAAACATTGGCTTTTATTCACACAAACCGTCACCATCGCCCTCGCCATACTGTTCGTCGTCCACACCCTCAAACCGGAGTTGTTGCCAAATTTTGCCCGCACTGGCGTGGTAACGCTCTACGAGAGCGCTACCCAACCCGACGCGATCAGCCCCCCCTCAGACTTAAGCAAAGCTGCCAATAAAGCCATGCCCGCCGTAGTCAACGTCTTCACCAGCACGGTGGTCAAGACCCCCGCCAACCCTTTCATGGACGATCCGCGCTTTCGCTTCTTTTTCGGCGACCTGGGGGAAACCGAGCCGCAAAGCAATTCCAGCCTCGGTTCCGGTGTAATCGTCAGCCCGGACGGCTTTATTCTCACCAACCATCATGTAGTCGAGGCGGCCGACCAAATCGAAGTCGCGCTGGCGGACGGGCGCAAGGCGCGCGCGCATGTGATCGGCTCCGACCCGGAAACCGATCTGGCCGTCATCAAAATAGACCTGGCAGGCAATCTGCCCGCCATCACCTTCGGCCATCCCGAACTGTCGCATGTCGGCGACATGGTACTTGCCATCGGCAATCCTTTCGGCGTCGGACAAACCGTCACCATGGGCATCATCAGCGCACTCAAGCGCGACCATCTGGGACTGAACACCTTCGAGAGCTTCATCCAGACCGATGCTGCGATCAATCCGGGCAATTCGGGCGGGGCACTGGTAGATGTAAACGGCAACCTGATCGGCATCAATAGCGCGATTTATTCGCCTAACGGCGGCTCGCTAGGCATAGGTTTCGCCATCCCCGCTACGACCGCCAAGAAAACCATGGAGCAGATCATTAAAAAAGGCTCAGTGACGCGCGGCTGGCTGGGTGCAGGCGTACAGGAACTCACTCCCGAACTACGCGAGTCATTCAAACTTGGCGATACTCAAGGTGTCCTGATTACCGAAGTGATACACAACAGCCCCGCCGAACTGGCTGGCGTACAACCCGGCGACATCCTGCTGACCATAGACGGTCAGGCAATCAAAGACTGGAACGCCATGCTGAACACCGTCACCAACCTGCCGCCCGGCAAAGTCGCCACCCTCCGACTGATGCGCGACGGCAACGAACAGCGACTCCAGGCGAAGATAGGCACACGCCCGAAACCCAAGGAACAGTAACCGCAGACACCCTCATTCCCGCACAGCGAAGTTTTGGGCTTGCCGCCAAACGGGAATGACCCGGCCAATCAATCAGTCGGGTTTAGCCGGGTTGCGTTTACCCACCCACGCACCGACGACGATGCCCGCCTCGTACAGCAACCACAACGGCAGTGCCAGCATGATCTGCGACACCACATCCGGGGGCGTGAAGATCGCGCCGACCACAAAAGCGCCCACCACCACATAGGGACGGATCTCGCGGAATTTCTCGACCGACACAACATCCATGCGCACCAGCAGCACCACCACCACCGGCACTTGAAAAGTAATGCCGAAAGCGACGAACATGGACAGCACGAAGCTCAGATATTTATCAATGTCGGTCATCACAGCCACGCCGACAGGCGCAGACGCGGTAATAAAACCAAACACCACCGGGAAAACCACGAAATAGGCGAATGCCATGCCGCAAAAGAACAACACGGTACTGGCGGCGATCAGCGGTACGACCAGACGCTTTTCATGCGCATACAGCCCGGGTGCCACGAAACGCCACGCCTGATAAAGAATGTAAGGCAAAGCGATCAAAAATGCCGTCATCATCGCGACCTTGAGCGGCACGAAAAATGGCGTGGTGACATCGGTGGCGATCATTTGCCCGCCTTTCGGCAGCTTGGCCAACAACGGTTCTGCCAGCAGCGCATACAGATCGGATGCCCAGGGAAACAGGCAGATGAACACCAGCAGCAAGGCTATCGCCGAATGCACGAGGCGGGTGCGCAATTCGAGCAAATGGGCGATAAAGCTATCGGCGGTGTTCATCAGGATTTATCGTGAGGAA
>JAVHSF010000239.1:12164-15542 GCA_036172035.1 Gallionella sp.
GCTTCAGCCTGAACCTTTTGCTGCAACTGGCGAAACTCCTCGATTGCCATGTCGCGCGAAATATCCGCCTTCACCCCATTCACATAACGGCGGGCGCGACCGTACAGATGTCCCAGGGTGCGAGCCACTTTGGGCAGACGTTCTGGACCGATGACGACCAAAGCCACCACCATGACAACCATCAACTCGGGCAAGCTGAAATCAAACATAAAGATTCATCAACGCAATATAGGGTTCAATGAGTACGCCACATCCGCTCCCCTGCCCGCTCCCGCGAGGGGTATCACCGCCAGATTCCCGCTGCTGCGCAGCGACCTTGGCGCGACAAGCGGGCGAGGGGGGCAAAGATACGCTGCGCGTGATCCATATCAAATGTTGTTGTGCGTCTTGCTATTAACTTCGCCTTCGATGGTCTGTCCCTCTTCCTTGACTTGTTCCTTGATTTGCCTGGCGGGTTCGTCCATGTCGGATGCCATGCCTTCCTTGAAGCCCTTTACCGCACCGCCCAAATCGCTGCCGATGTTTTTCAGTTTCTTGGTGCCAAATATCAACACCACGACCAGCAACACGATCAACCAATGCCAAATACTCAATGAACCCATGACTTTCTCCTCGAACCTAATTACGTTTGACCATAGGCGGGATATTGCCGCCGCCGATAACATGAACATGCAAATGAAAAATTTCCTGTCCGCCGCCCTTGCCCGTGTTGATCACCGTGCGAAAGCCGTTATCCAGCCCCTGCGCCTGAGCCAGCTTGGGCAGCAGCAACATCATCCTGCCCAACAACGCGGCGTGTCCTTGCCCTGCTTCGGCCAGCGACCCCAGATGCAGTTTGGGGATGACCATGAAGTGTACGGGTGCAACCGGATGGATGTCGTGAAACGCAAAAAACTCCTCGTCTTCATATACCTTGCGCGCCGGAATCTCGCCGCGCACCATCCTGCAAAACAGACATTCAGACATGCTTACTCCTTGATTCTGCTGTTTTTTTCGACGATGCCGGACAAACCCTCGCGGCGCGCCAGTTCATTCAACACATCCTGTGCGCTCAGGCCGTGATAAGCCAGCATCACCATGCTATGAAACCACAAATCCGCCGTCTCATAGACGATGTGGGCGCGATCAGCTTCCTTGCTGGCCAGTATCACCTCGGTCGCTTCCTCGCCGATCTTCTTCAGAATCGCATCCTCGCCCTTGCCGAACAATTTGGCGACATAGGAGCTATCGGGCGAGGCCTGTTTGCGCGCCTCTATCGTATCGGTAAGTTTTTGTAAAACAGTCATTTTTTGTATATCTCATCGGGTGATTTGAGCACTTCGTCCAGCTCATGCCAGCCACCGTGTTCCAGGCGACTGAAGAAGCAGCTTTGCCGCCCGGTATGACAGGCGATGCCGCCTTGCTGCTCGACCTGCAACAGAATCACGTCACCATCGCAATCCAGGCGGATTTCCCTGACCTTCTGGATATGGCCGGACTCCTCGCCCTTGTGCCAGAGCTTCCTGCGCGAACGCGACCAATACACCGCTTCGCCTTTTTGCCAGGTCAGCGTCAATGCTTCGCGATCCATCCAGGCCATCATCAGCACCCGACCGGTAGCAAAATCCTGTGCAATGGCTGGCACCAGTCCGTCATCCGACCAGTTCACCCTGTTCAGCCAAGTCTCGTTCATAACCTTACCTCAATTCCTTGTCCAGCCATAAACTGCTTGGCCTGCTGTACGGTGTATTCGCCGAAATGAAAGATGCTCGCCGCCAGCACGGCATCTGCGCCACCTTGCGTCACGCCATCGGCGAGATGCTGCAAATTACCCACGCCGCCGCTGGCGATCACCGGCACTTCCAGCGCATCCGTCACGGCGCGCGTCAGCTGAAGATCGAAGCCTTTTTTCTGGCCATCCCTGTCCATGCTGGTCAGCAGGATTTCGCCTGCCCCCAAGCCCTGCATCCGCTTCGCCCATTCCACCACATCAAGACCCGTGGCACGGCGTCCGCCGTGCGTGAACACCTCCCAGCGCCCCGCTTCAACCTGCTTGGCATCTATCGCCACCACGATGCACTGCGAGCCGTAACGCCCCGCCGCATCCGCCACCAGTTGCGGGTTCAGCACGGCAGAAGTGTTGATACTCACCTTGTCCGCACCCGCATTGAGCAAATTGCGCACATCGCCCACCTCGCGCACCCCGCCGCCAACCGTCAGCGGAATGAACACCTGCGAGGCGACCTGTTCGATGATTTTGAAGAGGATGCCACGGTCGTCCGAACTGGCGGTAATGTCAAGAAAGGTCAGCTCGTCCGCGCCCTGCTCGTCGTAACGGCGCGCGATTTCGACGGGGTCGCCGGCATCGCGCAACTCGACGAAACTCACGCCCTTGACGACGCGCCCGGCAGTCACATCCAGACAGGGAATAATGCGCTTGGCGAGCATACTAGGATTTAGTGGAGAGTTTGATGGGGGTCAGCTCGTCCGCCAACGCCTGTGCGGCGCGCAAATCCAGCGAACCCTCGTAAATCGCCCGCCCGGTAATCACCCCGGTAATGCCTTCCTGATACACGGCGCACAGGGCGCGCACGTCGTCCAGATTGGTCACCCCGCCGCTGGCGATTACCGGCACGTGCAGCGGCCTGGCCAGTTCAACCGTAGCCGGAATATTAACGCCGGACAACATGCCGTCGCGGCCGATGTCGGTGTAAATAATCGCTTCCACACCATAGCCCTCGAAACGTTTGGCAAGATCGCCCGCGTCGTGTCCGGTCAGTTTCGACCAGCCGTTCACCGCGACGTTGCCACCCCTGGCATCCAGCCCCACCATGATGTGACCAGGGAATGCATCGCACGCTTCATGCAGGAAACCCGGCACCTTGACCGCAGCCGTCCCGACGATGATGTAAGTCACCCCCAGATCAAGGTAACGCTCGATGGTTTCCAGATCGCGGATACCGCCGCCCAGTTGCACCGGCACGTCCGAGCCGACCGCCCCGATGATGCTGCGAACAGCCTCCTCATTTTTCGGCTTACCCGCAAAAGCCCCATTCAAATCAACAAGATGCAGACGGCGCGCGCCCTGCTCCAGCCAATGCTGCGCCATCGCGGCGGGATTATCTGAAAACACCGTGGACGCTTCCATCAAGCCTTGCTTGAGGCGCACACATTGACCGTCTTTTAAATCAATAGCAGGAATAATTAGCATGACATGACATTAAATAATTAAGGATTCCATCGAACGAAGTTTTGCAGCAGTTTCAGCCCTGCCGCCTGGCTTTTTTCCGGGTGGAACTGCACCGCGAAAAGATTTTCCCGTGCCACGGCGCAGACAAAAGGGTGCGGATAATCGCTGGTCGCCTGCACCAAAGACGCATCCTGCGGCTGCACATAATA
>JAVHSF010000239.1:15642-17780 GCA_036172035.1 Gallionella sp.
TCGCCGCGCAAGATGCCCAAGCCCGGCACGTCGCCTTCGGCACTATGCTCGAACAGCATTTGCAAGCCGATGCAGATACCCAGAAAAGGCTTGCTGCGCGCCGCCTCAAGCACCGCACCGCGCAGACCGCGCGCATCCAGCTCGCGCATACAATCGGGCATTGCGCCCTGGCCGGGGAACACCACGCGATCGGCATTGGCGATGACGTTTGCGTCGTCTGTGACCAACGTCGCCACGTCCGGCGCGACATGGCGTATTGCCTGTTCCACCGAACGCAGATTACCCATCCCGTAATCAACTATGGCAATTTTTACCATGAGTTACAGCGACCCTTTGGTGGAAGGCATCATCCCCGCCATGCGCGGATCGGGTGCCAAGGCCATGCGCAGCGCGCGACCGAATGCCTTGAAAATCGTCTCGGCCTGATGGTGAGCGTTATTGCCGGAGAGATTATCAATATGTAACGTAACCAGCGCGTGATTGACGAAGCCCTGAAAGAATTCGTGAAACAAGTCCACGTCGAATGAGGCTATGCTGGCGCGACTGAACTCGCAGTTGAATTCAAGGCCGGGGCGACCGGACAAATCCAGCACCACCCGCGACAAGGCTTCGTCCAGCGGCACATAGGCGTGACCATAGCGTGTCAAGCCCTGCTTGTCGCCGACGGCCATAGCGAAAGCCTGCCCCAACGTAATGCCGATGTCCTCGACGGTGTGATGCGCATCTATGTGCAAATCACCCTTGGCGACAATGCTGATGTCCAGCAAACCATGTCGCGCAACCTGGTCGAGCATGTGTTCTAAAAACGGCAAGCCAGTCTCGAATTCAGTCTTGCCGCTGCCGTCCAGATTCAGCTCGACGCTGATCTGCGTTTCCAGGGTATTGCGTGTTACTTTCGCGCTACGCATTTTATTCCTTGCAAATAAACTATTTAATTTCATCCGTCATTCCGGCGCAGGCCGGAATCCAGCAAAAAACGAAACCCCCGCATAACGGACAAAGCCTTGATTCTGCCCCGTTTCGCGGGGATTTTTTCATCAACTGGATTCCGGCCTGCGCCGGAATGACGCTTTTTTACAGCCAGACCTACAAAATACTTTCCCGCAAGGCTGCAATAAAACATTCATTCTGTTCCGGCGTACCCACCGTCACCCTCAGGCAATCCGCCAGCATCGGGTGACTACCGTTCAGATTCTTGATCAGCACCCCGCGTTGTTTCAGGCCGTTAAACACTTCGTTGGCGTTCGCCACACGCAACAACAGAAAATTCGCCTCGCTGGGATAAACCTGCACGCCATCCATCGCACTCAATTGCTGAAACAGCCAGGTTCGGTCCCGCTTGATCTGTTCCGCCTGAGCCAGCAACACCTCGTGATGTTCCAGCAATTTACCCGCGACCCATTGCGGCAAAACGCCGACATTATACGGTAAACGCAGCTTTTCCAGCTGATCCAGCCAAACCGAACTGCCCGCCAGAAAACCGAAGCGCAGCCCCGCCATGCCCAGCTTGGAAAAGGTACGCATCACCAGCAGATTGGGATAGCGTGCCAACTGCGGCATGAAACTATCGCTGGCAAAGGCGTAATACGCCTCGTCCACCACCACCAGCCCCGTTGCCGTCTCGATAATCTGCCGCACCGCATCCGCTGAAAACAGATTTCCAGTCGGGTTGTTCGGATACGCCAGGAATACCAGCGCGGGCTGGCAACGCCTGATTGCCTCCAGCATGGCAGGCAAATCCAGCGAATAATCAAGGCTCAACGGCACGCCCACATAGCGCATCCCGGTAAAGGTCGCGATCATCTTGTACATCACAAACGAAGGCTCGACGGAGAGCAAGACCGCATCCGGCTTGTTCAGCGCCAGCGCCAGCAACTGGATCAGCTCGTCCGAGCCGTTGCCCAACAACACGCCCATGCCTTCCGGCAGATTGAGCACATCGCAAACTTTCGCCTTGAGTGTGGCGGGATTGGGGTCGGGATACAGATTGATCGGCGCATTTGCCACCAATGCGGCGAGCTCGTCGCGCAACGGTTGCGGCAAGCAATAAGGATTTTCCATCGCATCCAGCTTGATAAACCCGCCGCTATCCGGCACATGATAGGCGGAGAGTGCCAGAATTTCGGGGCGAACCAGCG
>JAVHSF010000240.1:0-3938 GCA_036172035.1 Gallionella sp.
GCGATACGCTCAACCGCCACACCTTCAAATTTCATCCAGACAAAGGCCAATAAAGACGTGAGCGGCAAAGCCGCCAACAACGCGGCAAAGCTGCTGTTACGTTTGGCTATTTCGGTAATCGCTACAATGATAGAGGCTGAGATAATGACTTTAAGCGCGTAATAAAGCATATCGGTCAAGCTGCCAGCGCCTCGGCCACTGCCGCCTGTTTGGTCAGCAGGGTCATCAGCGTGGCCAGTTGATTACGCATCTCGCGCCTGTCAATAATCATGTCTACCGCACCGTGGTCGAGCAAAAACT
Source organism: Gallionella sp. (assembly GCA_036172035.1). Classification (GTDB taxonomy): domain Bacteria; phylum Pseudomonadota; class Gammaproteobacteria; order Burkholderiales; family Gallionellaceae; genus Gallionella. The sequence goes on from JAVHSF010000240.1 coordinate 301, forward strand.
CGGCTCGTTGAAAACCTTCCGGCAAGGTTTCGCGCACGGTTTGCTGAATCACGCGCGCCCCGGCAAAACCGATCAATGCGCCCGGCTCTGCGATCACCACGTCACCCATAAAGGCGAAGCTGGCGGACACGCCGCCCATGGTCGGGTCGGTCAACACCGAAATGAACGGCAGTTTTTCTTCGGATAACTGCGTCAGTGCGGCGCAGGTCTTGGCCATCTGCATCAGCGACAACAGCCCTTCCTGCATACGCGCACCACCACTGGCAGAGAAGCAGACGAACGGACATTGCTGCCCCAGCGCGACTTGCACGCCGCGCACGAAACGCTCGCCCACCACCGAGCCCATCGAACCGCCCATAAAGCTGAATTCAAACACGGCAACCACCACCGGCACCGACTGGATCGTGCCTTGCAACACGACCAGTGCGTCATCTTCGCCGGTATTTTTCCTGGCGGCAGCCAGACGCTCGGAATAAGTCCGGCTGTCCTTGAATTTAAGCGTATCAACCGACAGCACTTCCGCGCCGATCTCGAAACGGTTTTCTTCATCCAGCAACCAGTCCAAACGGCTGCGTGCCGAAATCCGATGATGGTGGCAACATATCTGACATACGCCGCGATTTTTCTCCAGATCGGAGTGATAGATCACCGCCTGGCAAGACGGACATTTGCTCCATAAACCTTCCGGTACATTTTTCTTGGCATCGCCTACGCGGCGCTTGATTTTAGGCGGTAATAATTTTTGAAACCAGCTCATGTCGTTTCCTCCCAGTCCTGTTCTACAAGACTGTTATATGTTGGGTTAGCGGCTTTATCGCGCGACCCGGCATTGCAAACGTTGGGTCGCGCTACGCCAACCCAACCTACATTCAATTCGTTATGCCCGATCTATTGCCACGCGGAATCCCTTGACCAGTGCGCCCACCTTGTCGAGTACAGTGGCTTCAGTCGAATTCTCGATTTCCTCGACGATACGGCTACCCACCACCACGCCATCGCACAGCCGAGCCACGGCTTCGGCGGTGGCGGCATCACGAATGCCGAAGCCCACGCCGATGGGCAGTTTGATGTGTTTACGCAACTGCGGCAACTTTTGTTCAATGGCAGACAAATCAATGCTGCCCGATCCCGTCACCCCCTTTAACGACACATAGTACACATAGCCGCGCGCCAGCCTGGCGACCTGTTCGATGCGCGCCTCGGTGGTGGTAGGCGCAAGCAGGAAAATCGGCGCGATATTGTGGCGTTGCAGATGAAGGAAGGCATCATGGCTTTCTTCCGGCGGGAAATCCACCGTCAGCACGCCATCCACCCCCACCTCGCTGCAACGTTGCGCAAACAACTCCCAGCCCATCGCCTCGATCGGATTGCCATAGCCCATCAACACCACGGGGGTTGCCGCATCCTGCTTGCGGAACCCGGCAACCATGTCCAGCACAGCGCGCAACGTCACGCCGTTGTTGAGTGCGCGCTCGGAAGCGCGCTGGATGGTAGGACCATCTGCCATCGGGTCTGAGAACGGCACACCCAGTTCGATTACATCGGCACCCGCCGCCACCAGTTCGTGCATCAGCGGCACGGTAATCGAGGGATGCGGGTCGCCCGCCGTGATGAACGGGATGAGCGCCCGACGGTGGTGTTGCTTGAGTTTATCAAAAGTGGACTGAATGCGGCTCATAGTGTGATTCCCTTAATGCTGGCAACGGTGTTCATGTCCTTGTCGCCGCGACCGGAGAGGTTGACCAGCAACACCTTGTCGCGGCTCAGGGTCGGGGCGATTTTCATCGCGTGCGCCAAGGCATGACTGGATTCCAGCGCCGGGATAATACCCTCAAAGCGGCACAGTGCATCAAAGGCTGCGATCGCTTCATCGTCGTTGCTGGCAACGTATTGCGCGCGTCCCATTTCATTCAGCAGGCAGTGTTCCGGACCGACACCGGGATAATCCAAGCCTGCCGAAATCGAATGCGTCTCGGTAATCTGCCCGTTTTCATCCTGCATCAAATTGACCTTATTGCCGTGCAGCACGCCGACCCTGGCATGTGCGGTGAGGGGTGCGGCATGTTTGCCGCTGGCGATACCTAAACCGCCCGCTTCAACACCGATGATTTGCACCCCGGGTACTTCGATATAAGGATGGAACAGACCGATCGCATTCGAGCCACCGCCCACGCAGGCGATCACCGCATCCGGCTGACGACCGATCATTTCCGGCATCTGAATTTTGGCTTCCTTGCCGATAATGCTCTGAAAATCGCGCACCATCATCGGGTAAGGATGGGGACCCGCCGCCGTGCCGAAGATGTAAAAAGTACTCTCAACGTTGGTCACCCAATCGCGGATTGCTTCGTTGCAGGCATCCTTGAGCGTTTTCGAGCCGCTGGTGACCGGCACGACCGTCGCGCCCAGCAACTTCATGCGAAACACGTTGGGCGCCTGACGCTGGATGTCTTCCGCGCCCATGTACACGATACACTCCATGCCGAAACGCGCCGCCACCGTGGCGGTCGCCACGCCGTGCATCCCCGCACCGGTCTCGGCGATGACGCGTTTCTTGCCCATGCGACGCGCCAGCAGCGCCTGCCCCATCGCGCTGTTGATCTTGTGCGCACCGGTATGATTCAGGTCTTCCCGCTTCAAATAAATCTGCGCACCACCCAGATGCCCGGACAAGCGCTTCGCGTGGTAAATCGGGCTGGGACGCCCCACATAGTGCAGCAGCTCATAGGCTAATTCAGCTTTGAAATCGGCATCATCACGGAAATGCAGATATTGCCGGGTCAATTCTTCCACGGCAGGAATCAGCGTCTCCGCCATATACACGCCGCCGAACTGACCAAAATGCCCCGTACTGTCTGGATAGTTATACATTTGTTCCTTTGACCTCTTGCATGAAACGGGCGATTTTCGCCGCGTCCTTTATTCCCTTAGCCACCTCGACACCGCTGGATACGTCCACCGCATAAGGCCGAACCTGGCGGATACCCGCCGCGACATTTTCCGCATCCAGCCCGCCCGACAAAATCAGCGGCAGGGGAAAATCCCCCGGGATCAAGCTCCAGTCGAAACCAAGTCCGGTACCGCCAGGGATGCCTTCCACATGTGCATCCAGCAACAAACCCTGCGCACGGCAAAAATCAGCCGCGCATTGTAACAAATCCACCCCCGCTTTGACGCGAATCGCCTTCAGATAGGGCTTGCGAAATTGTTCGCAATATTCGGGCATCTCATCGCCGTGAAATTGCAACACATCCAGCGACACTGCCCCCAGCACCTCGCGCACAAACTCGGCGCTGGCATTGACAAATAATCCCACCACTGTCACGAAAGGCGGCAACGCCGCAGCCAGCATTGCCGCCTGCGCGATAGTCAGATGGCGCGGACTTTTGTCGTAAAACACCAGCCCGATGGCATCCGCACCGCTATGTGCCACCGCGAGCGCATCTTCCACGCGAGTGATACCGCAAATTTTTACACGGCAGGAGTGAGGAACGAGGCGTGAGGAACGCGCAGCGAGGGGAAGAGGAAAACTGGTTTCCGCTTCCACGCTTTGCGCTTTAACGCCATTCACATCCCGCTCATCCATGCTTAACCTCCAATCCTCAATCCTCAATCCTCAATCCTCAATCCTCAATCCT
>JAVHSF010000241.1:0-17625 GCA_036172035.1 Gallionella sp.
TATTTGAATTATGACACCTCGGACATGCCATGAATCTCGGCCGAAAACCGAATTTGCGCCAGAACGCCTTTTGTCCATTGGCTTTTGATTGTATGGAAAGTGACAGACCCGAACCGGATGCATGCCAGATTGACATCGTTATGCAGCACATTCGTCCAGCAGATATTCATGCTGCTGGTCAGCATCGCCGCGCTCGGCACCGGACTGGCCGATGCGCATGCCTGCGAAACTTCCTGGCCGGAATGGGACTCTTTCAAAAACAGGCTGATTAGCGCAGATGGTCGCGTCACAGACCACAGCAGTGACGCGAAGATAACCACCTCTGAAGGTCAGGCCTACGCGTTATTCTTCTCGCTTGTCGCCAACGACAGGGCAACATTCGACAAATTGCTGGACTGGACGGAGAACAATCTTGCACAAGGCGATCTTGCCAGCCGCCTGCCGGCATGGTCATGGGGAAAAGACCCCTCCGGAAACTGGATCATACTGGACAACAATTCCGCATCCGATGCCGACCTCTGGATGGCTTACACCCTGGGCGAAGCGGGGCGACTATGGAACGATCGCCGCTATATCGCCCTTTCATCACTATTGTCCAACCGTATCCTGCTGGACGAGACCAAGGAAGTGCCCAAGCTGGGCCTAGTGCTGCTGCCGGGCATACGTGGCTTCACACCCGACCCGAAAAGCGTTCGCCTGAACCCCAGCTACCTGCCGATGCAACTGATGAACTGGTTCGCAAACTATAGCGGAGATCCGCGCTGGTCTGCACTGCGTGACACTTCCGGCAAGATCATTCTCGCTTCGTCACCCAGAGGCTACGCGCCGGAATGGACGACTTACGATTACGAACGCGGCTTTATTCAGGATGGCAACGGCGATGATACGGATCGGGGCTCCTACAATGCCATACGCGTTTATTTGTGGGCAGGCATGATGCACAAGGAAGACCCTGCGCGCCGCAGACTGATAGACAGGCTGATGCCCATGGGACATTTCATACAAGACCATGGAACCCCCCCGGAATTCATCAATATCATGACCGGCATCACAAACGGCACAGGCGCGAGCGGATTTTCCGCCGCCGTGATACCCTTCCTCCTGGCAGCGCGCTTGGACAGCGCAGCGGAACAACAGATGGCGCGCGCCCTGACCAGTCAGGATTCGGAAAATAATTATTACAATCAGGTCTTGAAACTGTTCGCACTGGGCTGGAAAAACAACATTTATCAATTTGAAGCGACCGGCAACCTGAGTCCAAACTGGAAGAAGAAAATATGCCCATAAAAACTCGTACCCTATCCATCGCACTGGTGCTGGCAGGCATCATTGCCTCGCCCGCATACGCCGCCCCTCAGGCCGAAACTTCTTCCGAAATCCTGATGCGGGGCGCAAGAACCTGGGATTCCAAAGCCCGTCCAGACCTCGCCAAACAATTGCTCGAAAAACTGCTTCTGCTGGAACCCGACTCTCGGGAAGGCTTGTACATGATGGGCAAGATGGCGATCAGGGACGGGAAACCCGAGGTCGCATTACCCTATTTGCAGCGCCTGGAAAAAACCGCACCAGGCAGCCCGCATACCCTGCAACTTAGCGCAGCCTACCGGGAGGCTGCTCAACCCATTCCGCCATCCCGCGACTTGACCGTTGCCGTCAAGCCTGCAACGCCGTCCAGAACCCTCAACATCAGCCGGAACGACACCGCGCTTGCAGTACCGCCCTTTGCCGAACGCAAGCAACCTGTCAAACAGACACGCCAGGCTTCCGGCGCAGCCGCACCTGAAAAACCCAAGACAATGCCTGCCACTCCCAAAGCGCCGTCCACAGACAAGCCGAAAATGCATCCTGCCATTGTCAAGACCGCGCCCGCCAGTGACCGCGAGACAAAACTTACCGATCAAGAGGAAACCGACATCGAGGCGCGCAGCGCGGCGCTGGATGCGCTGGATGACGGCGATCTGGAAAAGGGCGAAAAAAGCCTGACTGAACTGCTCACGCGCAGACCACATGACGACGAGGTGTTGGGCGGACTGGGGATGGTGAAGCTCAGACAGGGAAAACACGACGAGGCGGAAGTCTGGTTCACCCGCGCGCTCGCCGAAAAGGAATTAAACAAATGGAAGAGCCTGGTCGCCACCGCAGGATTCTGGAAATACATGCGTCTGACCAACGATGCGCTGGATGCCAACCGGCTGGCAGAGGCAGAAAAAGCGATCAGCCAGGCGCTGCTGATCCAGCCAGACGATCCGGACGCACTGACCGTGCGGGGCAACATCAGGCTTGCCGAGAATCAGCCCGACGAAGCCGAAAGGCTTTATCGCGCCGCACTCGCAAAGCAGGGCTACAACGTTTCCGCGATCCGCGGGCTGATCGGCATTCTGTCGCGCTCCGCCCGCACCGACGAGGCCATCAAGCTAGTCGAGTCCGTACACCGCGACTATCCTGACGAACTGGAACGCCAACCCAGCCTGCAATCCGGCCTGCTGCGTGAGGAAGCCGATCTATACCTCACGACCAACCGCACCAATCGCGCGTTACAGGCACTCGAAAAAGCCGTCTCGCTCGCCCCCAAAGACCCGTGGTCCAGGTTCTCGCTGGCGAAACTCTACATCAGCCTGAACATGGCCCCCTTGGGAAAACACATCATGGAGGAAGGCGCGGCACTCGCGCCCAATGATCCCGATATGCACTATGCACGCGCCCTGGTCCTGATCAAGCTGGATGACTACGCTGCGGCGCTGGGCAGCCTGGACAGGATTCCCGAACAAGACAGATCCGCGAAAATGCGTGAAGCGCGCACCCAGGCGCTGCATCAATATTATTTCCAGCAGGCCGAACGACAAATCACTCGGGGCAACCGCAAGGAAGCGATACGCATCATGTCCATCGCCCAGACTCAGGCGAGCGGAGACTATTCCGCCACCGAGCAGGTCGCCGAGGGCTGGTTCAGACTGGGGCTGCCCGATCAGGGACTGAACGCGATGCGCGCGCTGCCACACCCCGTGCCGCTAGAGACACAGGTGTATTACGCGTCCCTGCTCAATCGCTCAGGCAAGGATCAGGAGCTGGTCGAATATCTGCCAGACCTGCACATTCCTGACAGCACGGATGTCGTTACTCAGAAGCACCGCGACACCCTGCGCGACATCGAATTCGCCATGGCGGGACGCCAATTCGACCAGATGATGGCTGCAGGCCGCAAGGACCAGGCTCAGCAACTCGCCAACGATGTGCTGAATGCCAGACAGTTGAGCAACGCGGACTACTTCAGATACCACAGGGATTATTTCTCACATGCCGAATTGCCCGCCAACGCGATCCCGCTGCTGGAACAGGAAAAGGCGAATTATCCTGGCGACACGGGCATACGGCAGGATCTGGCCTATGCCTACCATCAGGACGGACAGGACGGCAAGGCCGGGATGGAGCTGCGCGAATTGCTCGCGATGACACCCGGGAACGACATAAATGCGCGCCTGCGCATCGCCAGGCTGCAACAGGGCGCGGGAGACTATCCGGGGTCGCGGCAGACACTCGACGACCTGGCTGCGCGCTATCCGGACAATCCCGACATTACCCTGCAAGCGGGCAATATCGCGCGCGCGGAGGGAAAATATTCCCGCGCCGCAGACTACTACAGAAAAACAAAGGCGCTGGAAAACCAGCAGGCCAGCGTTGCCGCCAGCACAACAAACCGGCGTAAAGACGACAACGGCATATTGCTCAACCTTCTGCCGGCACAATCGTCCGGCCACGACACCCCGCCGCCCAAGCTGTCCGGCAATCAGGAAAGCGACCGCATCTACCGTAGCGCGTTGGCCAGCGACGCGACCCAACCCGATGACCGGCGCAGCGGCAATGCGGCGGCTGCAGAACGCGAATTGGCCAGTCTGGAACAAGGGCGACCCGGCGCGAGCATAGAGACTGGCCTGGACATCAAATCCAAAACCGCGAGCGCGGGGACATCCAGTTACAACGCGGTCGAAATACCGGTGCTGGCGCGCTTCCCCATCGGCTATGACGCGCGCGGCAGCGTTCAGGTTGACGCGATCACCATAGACCCGGGCAACCTGCCTTCCGCCTATTCGGAGGCAGCGCTGTTCGGCAAGATACAGGCCAACCAGGCCGTGCCGGCTCAGCCACTGACCACCCGTACCAGCGGAACCTCGGTCGGGCTAGGCTATGAGCAGGACTCGGTCAAGGCCGATATCGGGGTGTCGGGCATAGGCTTCCCCGTCACCAATCTGGTCGGCGGCATACGCAAAGGCGGAGACATCGGGCGCATGAGTTATTCGCTCACTCTGTCGCGCAGACCCGAAACCGGCTCACAAGTGTCCTATTCAGGCGCAAAAGACCCCGTATCTGGCGTAGCATGGGGCGGTGTAACCAACACCGGCGTGTCGTTATACCTTTCGACCAGCCTTGAAAGCCTGAATGTTTCGACCTATGCCGCTTACGGCCTGTTGCGCGGCAAGAATGTCCAGAACAATGACCGTCTGTATCTGCGCGCGACGATAGATCACGACCTTTACGCATCCGACGACATGGTGTTGAATCTCGGGTTAAACGCCAACTTCATGCGCTACTCAAGGAATCTGTCCGGCTATACCTTTGGGCAAGGCGGTTATTACAGCCCTCAGAGCAGCCTGAGCTTCGGCATTCCGCTTGATCTGAGAGGTCGGGAAGAGCTACTCTCCTACCAGCTCCAGGCCAGCCTGTCCTATTCGTTCACTCGGGAGGACTCCTCGGTATTCTATCCGACCGACATCGGCTTGCAGACACTCGCGTCAGCAGGCCCAAATTTCCCCGCCGGATACAACCAGGCGATCTATTCGGGCGGCAAGGGCGGAGGGCTGGGCTTCGGTCTGCGCGGGGCGCTCGAATATCGCGTCACGCCCCATTTCGTGGCGGGCGGGAAATTCACCATCGAGCGGTCAGCCTACTACTACCCGAACTCGGTGATGTTCTATCTGAAGTATCTGTTCAAGCCAGAAACAGGCCAGGTCAAGCTCACGCCGACCCCGGTGATCCCCTACTCCCAATACTGAAACAACCCGTATTGAGAGCAACAAGCCCGCAGGACATGACGCCCGGCGGGCTGGTTAACGATTGCCTGGCTTTGGTAGCGCTTGCGCACCAGCCAGCCAGACCAAGAGCGTTACAGTCCCTCCTTCTTTAGCCGGGCGAGCCAATCTCGCTCTGCCTGAGTGACCGGTTTCTCCAGCATGCGCTCGGGGATTTCCCAGATGACGATCTGGGGCGGCGTATCGCGAAAACCGGCACTGGCGAAAAACTCGATCGCCGAACCTGAAAAATCTCCGCCCTCCCTGGCGAGGTTGGCGACAGGCTGTTTCAGGTAGTGTTCCAGAAAAGGCACAAAATGGCTATTTCTGGAATATGAAGTGCCGATCAGGGCAATGGACGGCAAGCCTGCGTCACCAAACAGATCATCGCTCTCGACCACGACCGGTTCGACCCGGGTCACGCTCGCCCTCTCGACCCCGGGCCGCAAAAACCCGGGCAAGCCATCCAGCCCGGCCAGCCGCACCAGATCACCGGATCGCGCGACGAGTTGCATGTTCAACGTCACCGCGCCCGGGTCGGGCGCATCCGCCCATTGCAATGCTGCCATCCTGTTCGCGACGTCCCGTGCCGCTACATTCGCGCCGGATTCGTTCCAGTGCGTGTCGGTACGGTAGTAACGCTCCCCTGAATGCGCGGCCAATGCGCCAGTCAGATCGAGGATTCCAATGCCGCGCCCACCGATCGCCTGTAGCCAGTCCGTTATTCGCGGCGTTAACCGCGCCGGGCGGTGCAGGCCGCACAGATGCGCATTCTCGATGCGCGTCTTGTCCGGCACAACCGCAACCAGCAGGCGGATGTCGCGTTCGTCCAGCCTGCCGGACAACTGCGCTACGATGTCGGCGCGCAGCGCAGCCTGTGCTTTGGCGTCGGGGTAGATTTCGAGTTCCTCCGTCAGAAACAGCCAGTCATCGCAACCCGGACGGACGCCCGGTCCCAAGTCGCCGGTCAGATTCCAGTTGATGCCCCGCTCTATCCGGCTGAAGGTGGCCGCCATCACAAAATTCTGATTCAGCAACCTGGTGAAGCGCCTCGTGGACTCACCGCTGAGCACTTTGTCCAACTCCGCCATTTCCCGCCACTCCTGCGCGGTCACCGCCCTGAGGGACAACACGGACACCACCAGTCCTGCCAGCAACAGCGCCACGAACGCCACCACTGGCACCAGAACGAGAGGTTTGCACGTGATCATCTTGTGTGTTCCCCCGTTCAAAATTGAAAGTACAGGAAAGGCGGGGACTGCTGGCCGGTCAGGACGATCAGGCCGTAAGCGAAAGCCAGGGCGGGCCAGACTGCGCGCCACAGCCTGCTGCCGAATATCCACCAGCCAGTCGCGGCAATGCGGGTCGTCGGATAAACGATGCACACCATGCCCATCCCGAACGCAACCCATATCGCAGGGCGCAGTGCCAATGCGACCTCATCACCCATCGCGATGCCATTCAGGCCGAATTGTCCGCTCCACACATTCAGCGCGGCGGAAAAACCCGATGCGCGAAACACCGTCCAGGCCAGCATCACCACCAGCAACGTTAACAGGCGCGAAAAAAAGTCTGGCATGGAATGGCCCATCGCGTTATATGCCCGGGCGACACAGAGCGCCGTACCGTGAATGATGCCCCAGATCAGGAAATTCCAGCTCTCACCACCGTGCCACAGCCCACCTATCGCCATCGTCAGCAGCAGGTTGACATAGGTTCGGTTCAGTCCCTTGCGATTTCCCCCCAGCAGCGAGATGTAGAGATAATCGCGCAGCCATGCTGACAGCGTCATGTGCCAACGACGCCAGAAGTCCTGTATGGACACCGCAAGATAGGGATTGTTGAAGTTCGCCTCGAACTTGAACCCCAGCATCAGCCCCAATCCTATCGCCATCAGGCTATATCCGGCAAAATCGAAATAGAGTTGTATGGTGTAGGCGCCACAGCCTATCCACGCATCTATCAGCGACGGCGCAGACTGCTTGAACACCAGAGCCACCAGGGGCGACATCGGGTCGGCAATCAACACCTTCATCGCAAACCCGATCATGAATTGCCTGATACCCCGGGAAAATTCCTCAGCGGAAAAAAACCGCTCGCGCAGTTCCTTCTCGATGACCTTGTAACGCACGATGGGACCGGCGATCAGATGGGGGAACATCGCAATGTAGGCGCTGAAGAAACTCAGATTGTATTGAGCCTTGACCGCCTTGCGACGCACATCAACCAGATAGGAAGTGGCGTGCAACACCGTGAACGACAGCGCGATGGGCAGAAACACCCTCTCCCACGCGATAAACGGTCGCCCCGGATCGCCGAAAATATCATTCAGCGATTCCACGACCACGTTCGCGTATTTATACCAGACCAGGCTGGCCAGATTCACCAGAATCGCGCCCGCCATCATGCGCGTCTTGAATGTCTCGGAATCAGACTTGTCTATCAGTATCGCGGCCAGCCAGGTGACGACGGTCAGCGCGATGATGAGAATCAGAAATTCAGGTGTCCACCAAGCGTAAAACAGCCAACTCCCGAACAGCAGGGTATGGTTGCGATATTTTCCCGGCGTCAGAAAATAAAAGGCGAAAAAAGCCGGTAAAAACAACGTCAAAAATTCTAGCGACGCAAAAACCATGGACTGCGACTCCGAAATGACACGGTTAAACACAAATTATCCATTAGCAATAAACCCCCCGTCATACCGGGCTAAACCGGTATCTGGATTGTCGAATAATGCCCATAAAGTGGGACATAACCCCAGTTTTGTCCGCCGAGCGGAGACTATATTTTTGCTGGATTCCGGCCTACGCCGAAATGACGACCTATTAGTCGCGGCTTGGGTGCGAACTCATCGCGTAGCGATTTCGAGCTTTGAAATTGCGTTGCATCACGCCCAACTGGCGCGATCACCCTCAGGCGCAATCAATTGCTGTCGCGCACGAAGAAAGCCTGTTCGCGCTTGTCGTCGTTCAACAAGAACACGCTATAGCGTTCGCCTGCCTGAAGTTGCTCAAAATCAACTTGCCGCATCTGGTCGTCGCTGGCGCAGCCCACCATTGCGGTCAATTTGACCGGATTCACCAGACGCCGCTTGACCGAAAAAGGCTGTACCTGATCAAGTATGGTCGCGCGCTTGCTACCGCCCTGCATCAGGGCTGTGGCGCAACCCTCGTCCAGATTGAACAATGCGAGCGAGACGCGCATCGCGTTGAAGTCCGTCGGCGTTTCCTTGATCACGCTGGTTTTGACGCGCTTCGGACCATCCGGCAATACCACTATGGTGATGTTTTCCCAGGGCTGACCGCTCACAGTCACCTTGCGTTTGACCGCCTTGAGTTGAATGGTTGCCGACAATTCCTCTCCGGATTTGACCGAAAAGAAATTCGTCGCACGCGTTGCATCCTTGATGCCCAATTGAATCCTGACCTGACCGCTCGACGAAACGATGGTGAGATCATTGCCCGTCGCGTTGACGAAACGCAGATAGGACGCCTTTTCGACTGGCCCGGTCTCGTACAGATGCGGCTCGGCGTGCGCCAGCGCCGGAAATTGACCGAGCAGGATTATCGGGAGCAGCCTTATCGTCCTTTGCATTACATTTCTCATCCCGGTCTCAATGCTTGATCTGATTCAACACTTCAGGAGAGACGATTACCTGGGTGATCGCAGCTCCCCATGACTGATAGCCCGCAGGGGTGTAGTGCTGACCATCGCCCGGCAAGGTATCCCATCCGCCCGGCTTGGACATCTTCAGAGAATCTATATAGACGCATGGCGAAACTATATCTGCCAGATACGCCGACATTTCCCGGGTGCGCGCGAAAGTCTTGTGAAACTTGCCGCCCTCGTTGCCCCAGGCGGGTCCGACCCAGACGCAACTCGCCCCGCTGGCTTTGATACCCTTGGTCAACGTGCCGACTTCCTGCCAAATCCAGTTGCGCGGCAGTACCGGATCATTGAAGGCCGACATGGTGTCACCATTGACCACCACGATCAAATCGGGGTGATGTTTTTTGACCAGTTCAGGCAACGGCACGGTCGTGCCAGCCTCTCCGTCACGCACGCGGGTCTTGCCGTCGTCGAGATGAAACGCACTGCCGCAAGGGGGCTGAATCTTCTCCATCCATGCGCCGGAGGGTATTCCGCAGGCGCCGTATGAATACACCTTCGCGCCCTGATTTCTCAATTCATCGTGCAAGGTGTCGACCAGATAGCCGGGCGTGGCGAGATGACTGTCGCCGATGACCAAAACCGTAAGTCCTGCGAGAAGAAGGCTCATATTTCAATTCCTTTGATGACAAGTTAATAATTTTTAGAATGCTAAATGGGCGACCCACTTTCGTCCAGAAATAACTTCCTTGTGTCGCATCTGGTCAGACAAACGGCAATATCAACGCTTGCCGGACGCACGCCCCTTCCACAACGCGGGAGGTTCTGCCAGCTTCCCGGGCGAGTAGCTGATCGCCAATTCGGCGGCGACCCTGCGCAACAAGACCTCCGCCTTGGCTGTCATACCCTGCCTGACCAGTTCGTCTGCCCGGTCTATCTGCACATGCGCCCAGGCGGTTTTCTGCAAACTGTACATCTCGGTCGTACGCGCGCCAGCAGCGATCTTTTCCAAAGCCCGCAGCGTTTCCCGCCACATATGCTGATCCGCGAACAACTGCGCACTCGCAAACAGGGCATCGGGCGCATCCGGGCTGGTGGCCAGCACACTGTCTATCAACACACGCGCTGTCGCGAGTTCGCGTGCATTTCTGTAGAGTTGTGCCAGTTCCAGCCTGCCGGCCGCACTTTCGGGGTTGCGCGAAACAGGCTCTTCCAGTGCGCGCCTGGCAGGCGAGAACTGCGGTTGAGACGGACTTGGCGGAGCGATGGACAGCGTATTCGCGTCGCCGACAGACATTTTTTGTCTGATCCGCCCAGCCAGATCGCTGCGTCCGCGCTGCTCCCAATATTGCGCGCTGCGTTCCCCCTGGGGGTCACTCCGCGAATTACCCTGAAAATATCCGGCAGAACCATCCGACGACGGCCTGGAAGCATTCACCATTGCGTGGCGATCTGATTCCCGCGTGACTCCATCGGGATAGACGCCGGAAGGCTCGCGTGCTGCAGGCTGTTTTTCCAGCGACAGGAATTCGGCGACATCATCGGCACGCACCCGTGGGGTGGTATCGCGCCCAGTTCGGCTGGTGACAGTCGCGCCACGAGCCTCGAAACGCGCACCCCCAGTCATTCCGGTCGCAGGCATCCTCATTTGCGCCGGACGGCGCTTCCCGTCTGCCAGGTCGCTACGACCCCGCGCCTCCCAATAATCCGCCTTGTCCTGCGGCAAGCCCGCCGCAATATCTGGCGCGGGCTGAGCCTGCAAACCCGAACCTCTGCCAACCATCGCAGCTGCCCCAGGTGATGAAACCGGTTCGGCCAGCTTTTCACGGATTTGACGCGCCAGGTCGGAACGTCCGTGCCGCTCCCAGTATTGGGCACGCTCGAACATTTCCTGCTGGCTGGCACGGCTACCGGGCGGCAATGACAAAGCTTCCGCCCGTACCGGTTGCGCGATTGTCAGTATCGCTGCCATACAAGAATAAATGCCTGCTTTACCTAACATGACGCGGAATTCCATCCGAAAACATCCATCAGCCCGACTGCCACCACAGAACGGCACGGACTTTCCGAACACGCAATCTGAAGAACGGTCGCCTGTCCAGACGGGGTGCACACCCGTTATTCCCCCAACCTTTCTTTGGAACGCCTACGCAGATAGCGATAGGCCATCACGGCGAACATCAAGGAGATCACGGCGATCAGCAGAGCCAGCACCAGAGGCTGGTTCGACAAATGCCAACGCAACGCCGTCAACCAGGGCAATTTGCCGGTATAGTAGGTCGGCCCCATCTGAAAGCTTTCGATGCGATTGCCGCTTTGCATGACGAGATCACCATAAAAATGTGCGATGGTCTTCGCGTCGGTCATCGCGGCGCTCAATTCGGAAATTTGAACTTCCGTGTCACCCGTGAAGGCGACGACGCTGCGACCCGACTTCAGCGGTGACTCAAAAGCCACCAAGGCAGCCAACCCGCCCGTCCCTTGTGTCGCAAGATCACCGGCACGCCGCATCGCCCCTTCGAGATCGTGATTATCCCAGCGAGATTTCAGTCGGTCGAACGCTCCCGGCAATTCGAGGTTATGTAGGCCGTTTTTCAGCAAAGGGTGCATGTCGGCCGCCCAGCGTGCGATCAGTGGCTGGGTGATACCGGTGCCAATCAGGATCAAATCCTTGTCGGCATGGGATTCCACATTGGCCGACGAGATCACGGCATGACTGATCGCCGGATACCCTGTCACCTTACCCATGAAACCCATGACATCCAGATAAATTTCTATTTCCCCAGAGGAGGGCTGGTCAGGCATCACTACTGCCGTCTCAGACAAGTCCGCCATGCGCGTATAGGGAAAACCGTTATTCACAAAAAAACCGAGGTTAGGCATGGCCGTGAAATGCGGGAACGACGAAAAATCAATATTTGAATCCTGGTCTATGACGCCACGCTCATTGTTCAAATACACGTCCTTGCAGGCACCCTGTTTCGTATAGTCAAAAAAATACTGAAACTGCAACTGGTTTTTGCCAAACAGGGTAGCAGTGGGAATCAGCACCTCCTCGCTACCTACCGCCTTGCCCTCTTTCAGCAACGGCAGTCTGATCTTGCCATCCCGCTTGTCCGGCATGCCTTCGAGCGGCAATGACTCGACGAAAATTTCATTTGCGTTGACGTTGAGCGAAGACCTGTCTTGCTGAGAACGCATGGTATAGCGGTAATTCAACCTGACCGGCACACCATCCGACTTCCAGTAGAACAAATCCGGCGGGATGCTGAAATCAACCTTGATGGAATCCGCACCCAGCCCATCGGCCTGCAGAGCCTGGTCTTTCACCAGCTCGGAGAAATGCACGGCACGATCAGTGGGCATCCAGTTGGGCGCATCATAAGGCTTGCGCGCGGGGATCTCCTCCAGGCCTTTCACGCTCACCTGACTCCCCGTCAGAGTGGCTTTTCCCAGCGACAAGGCACGCGCGGCCAACTCCAGCTCCCTGGCATTCCGACCCATCACCACCAGGAGTTTCGCGTTTTCATTCAGCGGATTGGTAACCACCGCCAGACTGGCTCCGGTGATCGGCGGCAACTGCAGCCCTGCCGGGGTGCTGTTGCCCATCACCATGATCACCCCATTGCTGGAGGGCAATGAGCCGAGCACTACCGGGAAATGTGTGCCGCGATAGCTGGCCAGCCCGCCAAACCAGGATGCCACGACACCTGCCGCGTGCAGCTGCTCGTTGTCCGGCTTGACCGTGAAGATGAACGGCAGTTTCAGCTTGCGGTTATCCAGTCTGTCGAAGAACGGCGCGGGCAAGAAAACCAAATCATTCGGCAGTCTGATATGGCGTACGACCAGATCGAGCTTGCTGTGATTGCTGACGTTCGCCCAGAGCGTGGAATGCACTGGGTCTTCGCATTCACGCGTGTAATGCGCGACCAGCCCCAGAGTCAGCTTATTGAAATCGACGAACATGCCGGGATCGAGTTGCACCGTGCCAACCTGACCGCTATTGTTTTCGCGCGTGAGCGGAAACGTTCCCATCAGCTCATCATTCAACGAAACCTTCAGATGCGACAACTCCGGTATCAGCGCGGGCGACCAGCCGTAAAGCAACTGCAACCTGGCCTGGGTGACGATTTCATCATTGCGCAACGAAAAGGATAAATGACGTTTTCCGTCCACTGTCCGCAGCTCGATCGGACCCAACGCGCCCAACTCTTTCAGCGTATAAGAATACCTGCCGAACTCGCCCAACTGGGTATGTACCGGAGAATCCAGATCAATCTTCTCGATCACGGTAACGTCCCGGTCGGTCGTCGGCGGCGTGGTATCCGAAAGTTTTTTAGCCACAGACAAATCTGGCGTAGCGCCGCAGGTGACGGCAAACAAGCACAGCATCCACAAGCGCGACAAGCTGCTTTTGCGCATGCTCCGGTCGTTAGATTGATCGTATGTATTACCCAATGTATTACCCAACATGATGTTTTCCCTATATGTTTGCGATGCCACCTGATTCATGCCGCATGTTCAAACGCTTTCCCAAGCGAATTCAGAATTTCTTGTCTACCACTCTCGGCGCGACGGGCTTCAGCAATAAACTCCTGCCCAGCAACACCATATTTTTCGTCGCTCGGTTGAGCCTGCCCCTCCAGCCCGCCAGCTCACTGGACTGCGCCACTTTCCCTGCACCAATAGATTTTTCCATCGCCGCCGCATCCTCATCATATGCACTCAGGCCATGCAGGCCTGCCCGCATGAAATACAGCAAATGCCTGAAGCCGCTCATGCTATGGAACAGTATCTCCTTGAGCCCCGCCAATGGCCGGTCTATGCTGCGGTTCTCGCTCCAGTCCAGCCAGGCATCCGCACGCGCCAGCGTACACTGCACCAGATCCATTTGTTGCTGCAAATTCAGCTCCGCGAACTCGATGCCGACTTCATTCCCCCGCATGAACGCGACATGCCCGGGAAATACATATTCCCGCTCCCCCATGAACAACGAAACGTCCAACTCGTTTTTCAGCGCAACCAGATTCTCGGCGGGCATCTCCACTCCCAATCCGCCTTCCGAGTAATCAGTGGTACGACAAGCGTAACTCTTGCCGCCCTTCAGTTTCAGCGTGACCGGCTGCCGGTATGCGACACGATGATTCACCCGCAACTGCCGGGTCTCGGTCGCCACCGCGATGGTCGCCCCGAGAATGACCATGTTGTAGACCGTCCACAACAGATTCAATATGACCGTATCCAGTTCAAAGGTATTCCACCAGAACAGCCGGACGATACCGATCAGCAGACCCGCCACATTCAGCGCCAGCATGATCAGATAGGGCTGGCTGATCTCCCAGTCGAAATATTCTTCCTTTACCAGCCCCCCCTTGGCCGTCACGTTGAACTTGCCCAGCTTGGGATTGATCAGCGCCACCATGGTGGGACGGAATATATACCATGCCAGAGTCGCCTCGTACAATTCCGCCCAGAAGGAATGCCGGTGCGCGCCCTGCATGCGCGAGTTGGTCAGGTTGGCAAGAGCCAGATGCGGCAGCGCATAGGCCGCGATCGCCAGGGCAGACGTGCTGATGATGTGCGCCTCGAAAAACAGGTAGGTCAACGGCGACAACAGGAACACCATCCGCGGCACGCCATAAAAGAAATGCAGCATAGCGTTGGAGTAACACAGCCGCTGCATGAAATTGAGCCCCTTCGCGAGAAACGGGTTGTCAACCCGGAAAATCTGGGCCATGCCGCGCGCCCAGCGTATACGCTGACCCACATGAGCCGACAGACTTTCCGTCGCGAGTCCGGCTGCCTGCGGGATGGAAATATACGCTGTGTGATAGCCCAGCTTGTGCATTTTCAACGCGGTATGCGCATCCTCGGTCACGGTCTCGACCGCCACGCCACCGACTTCCAGCAGGATGCTGCGCCTCAACACGGCGCACGAACCGCAGAAGAACGTGGCATTCCACAAGTCATTGCCGTCCTGGATCAAACCATAAAACAGTTCGCCCTCATTGGGCACGCGACGGAATGTGCCGAGATTACGCTCAAACGGGTCGGGGGACAGGAAATGGTGAGGGGTTTGCAGCATGCCCAACTTTGGGTCCCGCAAAAACCAGCCCAGGGTCATCTGCAGGAAGGAGCGCGCCGGAATGTGGTCGCAATCGAAGATCGCGACATACTCGCCCTGAGTGTTGGCCAGCGCGGCATTGATATTGCCGGCCTTGGCGTGAAAGTTGTTGTCGCGTACCACATGCCGGACACCCACACTTTCCGCGAACGCCTTGAATTCGTCGCGCCTGCCATCGTCCAGGATAAAGACGTTCAGCTTGTCCTTCGGCCAGTCGAGCGCCATTGCCGCCAGCACGGTCGGACGAACCACCTTGAGCGGTTCGTTGTAAGTCGGGATGAAAATATCAAGCGCAGGCCATAGTGAGGTATCGTCAGGCATGGGCTCGGGTTTGCGCCTCAACGGCCAGACCGTCTGCATATACCCCAGCAGCAACACGAACCAGGCATACAGCTCGGCCAGTATCAGGATCACCCCGAATACCCCATCCATCCAGCTATCAAGATTCAACGTTTCCGTAAACCGCCAATACAGATAGCGGGTGGACTGATTGACTGAAATCACGATCAGGATGAGCGTGAACATGGTTCCGGTATAACGGCGCAAATACAAGGCCACGCCGAACACCAATGCGGCATACAGCGATTGCATGCCCAAATCCATCGGCAAAGTCACGCTGAACAGGTACAACAACGACAACACGACAATGATCGCCATCCGCCAGAGGCGATGCTCCCAGCCGTGCCATTCCAGCACAGTCTTGGCAAGCCGGTTCAGCCTGCCATATACATAACGCCCGTCATACGCCACATGGGCGTCCGTGGCCGCCGACTCGACTGTGTTTCGCCTAATCACGCCCGCCCCGTCCCAACAGGGCGTTCAACCAGGTCGCAAGATGTTCTATGTCATCCACCCCCTGACTGTAGGGCGCGTATCGCTTGGCAGGCTGCTGAAACGCCAGCGCCTCGCTCATGGACACATCACGATGCACGCAGAAGGGCGCCAGCCGCTCGCCAAGGTCGTGTTGCATCACGGATTTGATGTCGCGGTTGAGTACATGGGAGGCATCGAACTGGTTCAGTATGAAGTACGAACCATAGAAATCCGCACGGCTGGCACAATAATACTGAAGCAGTCCTTCGATGGAGGGCAGCGTCGCATAAGAACCCGCATCCGGCATCATCACCACCAACACCAGATTCGCGACCGACAACGCCTGCTGCGTATAAACGGAAGGACCCGGCGGCGTATCAATGATGGTCAGCCCGCCCGGCATCTGCTCCAGACTCGCCAAATTATCATGCAACAAGTTCGGCATACGTCCCAACTGGGACTCGAAAGTGATGCGCTCGATCTCCGACACGACGCCAAAAGGGATGAAGCTGACGCCATAATATGCACTGTCGAACTCGGCATACTGCCACTCCTGATGCTGTAATGTCTGATGGACCAGCCCCCCAGTCTGCGCAGGATTCGCGCCCAAGTGCAGCCGCAGGGCATTTTGCGGATCCATATCCACCAGCCTGACCGAACAACCTTTTTCCGCAAGAGCGCACCCCAGATTTACCGACACACTGGTCTTCCCCACTCCGCCCTTGGGAGAAATGACAGCAATGATCGTCATTCTTTCCTCAAAAAGCCCAGCATGCTGCGCAAACCGCTTACCGTCCTATCGCCAACGCCGACATTTCGCGGCTCGGCCAGACGTGAAAAAACCGCATCCAGGCTATCGCCCCTGTCGGATTTAACCGGCTTTGCATCACGAGCGGATGTCGGCTGAATGTAAGCCTGTGACGGTTGTGGCCTCGAAATGGCATTCAACACCTCCTTGAGCGCAGAAGCCCTCCCGGTCGGCGCGGTATCAGCCGCCGTTGCCTCCGATGACCTGCCAGCGAACAGGGAAGGCAGTGCGGACACCGGTTTTTCGTTCATGGCAAGTTTATCTTCTGTTGTATGCGCTTGCGCCGTGGCAGGCTGAGCTGCTCTGGCGATGCCTGCCATGCCCGATGCTTCGGGAGTCAACTTCAGCCTGGGTGCCGCATCGCGTACTTGCTCGATCGCCCGCACCAGCGGCCAGTTACGCTGAGCATCGCTGGCCAGCGTCTCCTGCTGAATCTCCTGATAGCCTGATGAATCGCCTCCGAACTTATTGAACAGGTTGCGGACATCCTCATTGGCCGATTTATTTTTTGCGGGCTTGACGCTAGTGGTATTTCTCGGGAAATTCATGTCGGTCTCCCGAAACGGAACAAGACTGACCCGGAATCCGCCTGCGCTGGCTCGACCTGGGTCAGCCGCAAAGGGCTATCCTTGCCTCCGATGACAGCAAACCAGTACGCGTAAATCCCTTCCAGTATCGCTGGCGACCAAGCCAACGCCTCTTCACCGAAAGCATATTGGATCGGTGCAGCGTGATGCTCCAGAAGCAAGCCGTCGCTCTTCTCCACAAGCCTTACCCAACCCCAGTCCATGCTAAACCAGATATCGTTGATGGATGTTTCCAACTCGGCCAGGGTATCCCCTTCCGGACTGGGCATGTTTTTTGCCATCCCTCCACCCAGACGCGCCATCAACACACGCAACTCCGCAACGGGAATTTGCTGCCCGAATTCTTCAGAAAAAGCCGCCAAAAAAGCAAACCATTGTGTCGAACACTGTTGTCGAGCGTAATAACCCATATTTTCGTCTAAATCACTCATTACACTTCTCCTAATTCAGATAATTCCCATTATTCTTATTATCAAAGGGCTGCAGGTCGATATTAACATCAAATCCATCCCCGTATAACCCCTCTTTAGTTGTTATCGGCCGCCACTTTCAACACTTGATACCAACAAATTAAAACACCATGCATTATTGCCAAGTTCGCTCAACACCACAAACGCTGCA
>JAVHSF010000242.1:0-3926 GCA_036172035.1 Gallionella sp.
CTGGCCAAGGCGTGCGAGCGGGCAGCCCTGTCAGGCGATGCCGTGCAGGTGAAATTGGCCTGCCAGCGCGCCATCCGGGCATACACGGATGAGCTGGAGGCGCATTTTCAGTTTGAGGAGCAAGCCCTGTTGCCGCTGCTGACCGACGCTGAATTTCAGCCGCTGGTGCAGCGCACGCTGGCCGAGCATCGCCAGTTGCGCGCTTTGCAGGTGGGTTTGCAGTTCGCCGATAGCGCGGCGTTGGTAGAATTTGGCAAGCTGATGGCCGCGCATGTACGGTTTGAGGAGCGCGAGCTGTTTGCAGCACTGGAGGCTTTCCTGCCACCCCCCTTAAACTTACAGGAAGAAAAATGAAACTATCGTCACACCCGTTCTGGCTGCTGGGCTTTCGCCCATTTTTTTCGCTGGCGATATTGGCAGGACTCGCTTTGCCGATGTCGTGGGCGCTGATTTATTCCGGGGCTATCTCTGCGCCCACGACCCCTTTTTCTGTCGTGCAGTGGCACGCCCACGAGATGTTCTTCGGCTTTGGCTGGGCGGTGCTGGGGGGCTTCCTGCTGACGGCGAGCCGGAGTTGGGTCAAGGTGCGCGGCTATTACGGTCAGGCGTTGATGTTTCTGGTCGCGGCCTGGCTGTTCGAGCGGGCAGGGATGTGGTTTGCAGGTGTGTGGACACCCCTCCTTTTCAGGTTGTCGAACAATTTGTTTCTGGTGAGCATCGTGGTGATGGTGATGTGGACGCTGGCGCGCAACCGCGACAAGGATTTTTATCGCGACAATTACTTTTTTCTGCTGATTTTGCCGATGTTCCTGATCGCCAAGAACCTGATGCTGAGTGCAGACTATTTTCAGCACGGCGCACTGATGGCAGTCGGGTTGTTCCGCATGGCTTTTCTGGTGATGCTGGAACGCACCGTATCGCAGTTTATGAGATTTTCATTTCAGGTTGAGATACTGGAAAATCGAACCCTGAACCAGGCCATCAAGTTGTCCTGTCTGCTGCTGGTGTTGAGCGGCTTCATGCCGCCGCTGCTGGCAGGCGTAATCGCCTTGCTGGCCGCGCTGCTGCTGGCTTGGCGGCTGGTGTTCTGGTATCCGCAACTGGCGCTGCGGCGGCTCGACATCGCCATTATGTATCTGGGCTATGTGGCGATAACCGCGCAACTGCTGATCGAGTTTTTCAGGCTGACGTTGTACCCGGAATGGTCGGCATCCCTGTCCATTCACGTCTTTACCTTTGGCGCGATGGGGCTGATTATTCCCGCCATGTTGATGCGCATCAGCAAAGGACACACCGGCAGACCGGTGGTTTTTGATATGCGGGACAAGCTGGTGCTGTGGGTGATGATGGCCGCATTCGCCTTCCGCCTGATCGCGCCGCTGTTTGACCCGACGGACTACACGCGCTGGATATTCCTCGCCGCACTGTGCTGGCTGGTCAGCTTTGCGCTGCTCGCCTGGCGCTACCTGCCTTTCTTGCTTCAACCTCGCGTGGATGGCAAGGAATTTTGACGCGCAGAAGGGATGTGGGGCGCGTTACGGAAGCCAGTGCCACGCCGGGCGGTTAATATTGCCCACGGCGGATAATGTGGGTAAGCTGCGCGGGGTTTTGGACGAATCAGTCTGGCCGCTGTCGTTGGCGTGGGATTGGTTCTTGAATTCATTTTGTATTGGGAGGCAACTACATGACGCAGATGGGGAAAATTGCAGCTGAATTGGCGGAACTGGGACTGAAAAATCTGGATTCCATTTTCTGGGATCTTCCTACCCCCACCTTGTACGAACATGCCATTCGCAATAATGAGTGCCACCTTGCGCACATGGGGGCGCTGGTTGTACGGACCGGTCAATATACCGGTCGAGCGGTAAAGGATAAGTTTATCGTTGATGAACCGACCAGCAACCAGCATGTGTGGTGGGGAGAATTCAATCGCGCCTTTCAGGAAGATAATTTCGACAAACTTTTTCAGCGCGTCAGCCACTATCTCGAGAGCCAGCATGTTTATGTGCAGGATTGTCTGGTCGGTGCTGATTCCAAGTATGAAAAAAAGGTCAGGGTAATCACTCAGGATGCCTGGCATTCGTTGTTTGCCCGCACCATGTTTGTCCGCCCGGTTGATCTGGGGCGCGACATCAGCCCGGAAAAGCCTGATTTTACGGTTATTCATGCGCCGCACTTCCACGCCGTACCGAGCCAGGACGGCACCAATTCCGAGGCGTTTGTCGTGCTGCACCTGGACAAAAGGCTGGTGCTGATCGGCGGCACCAGCTATGCCGGTGAAATCAAGAAGGCGATTTTTACCATCATGAATTACCTGCTGCCGGACGAGGATGTGTTGCCCATGCACGCCTCGGCCAATGTAGGCAAGGACGGCGATGTGGCGGTCTTCTTCGGGCTTTCCGGTACCGGCAAGACGACGCTTTCCTCCGACCCCGCGCGCAATTTGATCGGCGATGACGAACACGGCTGGAGCAGCAACGCGGTGTTTAATTTTGAGGGCGGCTGTTATGCCAAGGTGATTGACCTGTCGGCGAAAAAAGAGCCGATGATTTACGCCGCCACCAAGCGTTTTGGCTCGATTCTGGAAAATGTCGGACTGGATATTCTTACGCGTCGGGTGGATTTTAACGATGGCAGCTTGACCGAAAATACCCGTGCGGCTTACCCGATTCAGGCCATTCCCAACGCGATCTATCCGGGCGTGGCGGGGTTGCCCGGCAATATCGTGATGCTGACCGCCGACGCTTTTGGCGTGCTGCCGCCGATTGCCAGGCTGACACCCGAACAGGCGATGTATTACTTTTTGCTTGGCTACACCGCCAAGGTGGCAGGTACGGAAGCCGGTGTAACCGAGCCACAGACGACCTTCAGCCCTTGTTTCGGTGCGCCGTTCATGGCGCGTCACCCGTCCGTTTATGCGCAGATGCTGGGCGAAAAGGTGCGCGCCAACCGCGTGCAATGCTGGCTGATCAATACCGGCTGGAGCGGTGGCCCATATGGCGTGGGTAAACGGATGGACATAGATTTGACGCGTTCCCTGCTGACGGCTGCCTTGTCCGGCGAACTGGATAAGGTTGCCTTCCGCAGCGATCCCATCTTTGGGCTACATACCCCGACATCCTGCCCCGGAGTGGATAGCGAAGCGCTGGACATCAAAGCCAGCTGGGCGGACAAGGCGGCTTACGACAAGCTGGCAAGCGAGCTGGCAGCCAGCTTTCACAAGGCTTTTGCGCCCTTCCTCAAACATGTCAGCGACGAGGTGGCCGCCGCCGGTCCACAGGTGAAATAACAGGGCTATATCGAAGCGCGGGTGGATACCCCCCTTTTTATCGGCTTTCCATTGCTCGTGAATGCCTGTTACGCGACACCAGCAAGCAACGAGAGCCGATGATAATTCCCCTGGAGGTTATTCCCCCAATTCAAGTCGCCGGAGGTAGTGGCAAGTATAGCCGTTGGGGTGCTTGACCAGATAATTCTGGTGATATTCCTCGGCGCGGAAAAATTCCTGGAACGGCACGACTTCGGTGACTACCTTGCCCTGCCAGCCGCCGGAGGCATCCACGGTTTTGATGACTTCCTGTGCGGTGTGGTGTTGTGCTGCATCGAGGTAAAAAATCGCCGAACGATAGGGTGTGCCGACATCGTTGCCCTGCCGGTTGCGCGTGGTCGGGTTGTGCATGCGGAAGAACTCGAACAGCAGATGGCGGTAAGTGAGTTGACCCGGATCGAACACGATCTTCAGCGATTCGGCATGTCCCGTGCGCCCGGTTTTGACCTGTTCATAAACCGCATTGGGCGTGATGCCGCCGGTATAACCGACTTCGGTTTCCAGTACACCGGGGATTTGCCTGACCAGCGCTTCCATGCCCCAGAAGCAACCGCCGGCAAGATACGCTGTTTGTGTGTTCATCGTTGTCCCCTAGGAG
>JAVHSF010000243.1:0-3910 GCA_036172035.1 Gallionella sp.
AATTTGGGTTTAATCTGACAATTTGACTTCACTTCGATTTTGTGTGAATCTTCGCGCCATGTCCCAATCTGCCCGAAAATTTATTGCCGTACTCCTGGCGCTCTGGCTACCGTTTTTCAGCGGCAGTGTGCTGGCGGCTTCGGTATCCATGCAATTGAGTGCAGGCCAGGTGCAACAGTCACACGCTGACATCGCCGATATGGCAATGCCGGATATAATGCCGGATATGCAGCATGGGGACGGTTGCGAACATCACACCGTGTCCTCTGCCACGCAAGATCACGGCGCAACGCAACATCATCACGGTACAAGTTGCAACGCCTGCGGTGTCTGCCATCTGGCTTGCAGCGGCTATCTGGCCGTCTCTGCGCTGTCCGGCCTGACCGTACAGCAACCTGGTGCCTTGCTTGCAGTCTATCTGTTATCTTTCGATTCCATCACCAACATCCCGCTGCTTCCTCCCCCTCTCGTTCGCGCCTGACGCAGGACGAGTCCGTCTGTTGGTTTTGTAAACCACCCCCCACCAAGCTCGTCCCGAATCGTTCGGCGGACTTTCTGCGTCCGCAATTCAATACTTTTTCAAGTAATTGCAACCTGTGATGCGGGTTACGTCTTTCATCACACTTTGCCAGGGAATGAAAATGAAAAGTCTTATCGCATTGATAACACTGGGACTGTGCGGAGCCGCACAGGCATCCCCGCTGGGCAGCGATGTGGCAGGTCTGCTGGACTATGCGCGGGAGCACAATCCGGAATTCGCCGCCGTGCGTCTGGAAGCGGACGCGGCAGCACAGCGCAGCATATCTGCCGATGCCTTGCCCGATCCTGTGCTGCGTACCGAACTGATGGACTTCACCAATCGAGGCACGGGCAGGGGTGCGAGCCTGTTGCCCTCGCAGGTCGGCGCGACAAGGTATCTGTTGATGCAGAGTGTGCCGTGGTTCGGCAAGCTCGGTTTGCAGCGCGAAGTGGCTGAAGCTCAAGTGGATCAAGCCAATGGCCGGACTGCTGCGACCTGGACGGAATTGTCAGGAAAGATCAAAGCCAGTTATGCGCAGTATTACTACCTGTCCGGCAGTGCCAGACTGGCGCGTGAAACGCTTGGTTTGATGACGAGTCTGGAAAAAGTGGCGCAGACGCGTTATGCGAACGGTTTGGGCGCGCAGCAGGACGTGATACGCGCCCAGGTCGAACAGACCGATCTGCGCAGCGAACTGCTGGAGCTGGAAAACATGAGACATCATATGCACGGGCGTTTGAACGCGCTGCTGTCACGTCCCAATATGGCAGACTTGGCGCAACCTGCGCAACTGCGCCCCATGCCGGTTGCAGCAAAGCTGGACTGGGTCTCGCTGGAAGCAAAGTTGCGCGCGCGCAATCCGCAACTGCTGATCGCCGAAGCCAGTATCAACGAAGCCGAGAAGCGCCGCGACCTGGCCTATAACAACCGTTATCCCGGCTTCACGCTGGGGTTGGCACCGACCCAGACCGGCAATCTGGTGAAGAGCTGGGATTTGATGGTCGAATTCAACATCCCGCTACAACAGGGTGCGCGTCGTTCGCAGGAGGGCGAGGCCGAAGCCATGCTGGCAGCGTCCAGTGCGCGCAAGGAGGCGGTCCTTAACCAGATGCTGTCCGAGCTGGCGGAAAGCGCGGCAGGTCTGGAAACGGCAAGGCGAACCGAAACGCTGGTGACCACTCGCCTGTTGCCGCAGACAGAACTGACCTACCAGTCTGCGCTGACCGGTTATGAGACCGGCAAAGTGGACTTTTCTACCCTGCTGGATGCGCAGCGCCAGATACTTAAAGCCAGACGGCAGCAACTCAAATCACAACTGGAAGCGCAATTGCGGCTGGCCGAACTTGAAAGCCTTCTTGGAGAAGAATTATGATAAATATCAAATCAATCGCTATGATTGTTACAGTAATGCTTGCGGTTGCGGCGGGCGGATACAGCTTGGGCAAACGCGCATCAGACGTGGCAGCCGTCGCACCCGAAGCAGCCAAGGCGGAACGCAAGGTGTTGTATTACCGTAACCCGATGGGCTTGCCGGACACTTCGCCTGTGCCGAAAAAAGACAGCATGGGCATGGACTATGTGCCGGTCTATGAAGGCGAGGCACCTCAAGAGGATGGTGCGGTAAGTATCAGCGCAGCCAAGGTGCAGAAACTGGGTGTGAAGAGCGAAGCGGTGATGTTGCGTCGGCTGGACAGGACACTGCATACCACCGGCCTGATCGCGGTGGACGAAAGCCGCACCTATACCATCGCGCCAAAATTTGAAGGCTGGGTGGAAAAACTCCACGTCAACACCACCGGGCAATCGGTCGCCAAAGGACAGGCTTTGTTCGAGGTTTACAGCCCGGAACTGGTCTCGGCACAGCGTGAATATGCGATTGCAGCGCAAGGCGAAGCCGCGCTGAAAGATGCCGATGCGGAGGCTCGCGCCAGCATGAGGCAACTGGCGGATGCCAGTCTGTCGCGCCTGCATAACTGGGACATTCCGGTTGCCGAGATCAAAAGACTCGCACAGAAAGCGAACGGAAAACCCGGTCGAACTCTGACCTATTACGCACCAGTCTCCGGCATCGTGATGGACAAGAAAGCCGTGCAGGGGATGCGTTTTATGCCCGGCGAGGCGCTGTTCCAGATCGCCGACCTGTCTTCGGTGTGGGTGCTGGCGGAAGTGGCCGAACAGGACATCGGGCTGGTCAAACCAGGCGGCGTGGCAGAGGTGAATATCGGCGCTTATCCCGACAGAAAATTTACCGGGAAGATTTCCTTCATTTATCCGACCCTGACTACCGCGACCCGCACCGTACAGGTGCGTATCGAAATCGCCAATCCTGACGGACTGCTAAAGCCGTCCATGTTCGCCGATGTGAGCTTGCCCGTCGGCAGCAACACTGAAGTGCTCAGCGTGCCGACTTCGGCGGTGATAGACAGTGGCACGCGTCAGGTGGTGCTGGTGCAGCAGGCGGAAGGTCGCTATGCACCGCGCAACGTCAAACTGGGCAGTCGCAGCGGCGATTATGTCGAGGTGCTGGAAGGCCTGAGTGAAGGCGAACAGGTGGTGACTTCCGCGCTGTTCCTGATAGATGCGGAAAGCAATCTCAAGGCGGCGTTGAGCGGTCTGGCAGCGGATGCCAATAGCCAGGTCACCGCTACGCATGATGCAGTCCAGCCCGCCCAGACAAGGCCAGTGCAGGCGCAGGCGGCAGGTGTCGGTCATCAGGCGCAAGGCGTTCTGGACGAGATTTATGAAGATGGCTCGGTCGGCATCACCCACGAACCGATCAAGTCACTGGGCTGGCCGGGCATGAGCATGGACTTTGAACTGGCCAATTCCTCATTGACCAATGGCATCAAGCCCGGCAGCAAGATAGGTTTCGAGATCGTCGAACGCGCACCTGGCGAGTGGGTGATCACCAGGCTGCAAGCCCGCACCCAGCACAAGGAACACTGAGATGCTGGCGAAAATTATAGGCTGGTCGGCAGCCAACCGATTTCTGGTGATCCTGGCTACATTGTTCGTCACCCTGGCGGGCATTTATGCAGTATTCAAGACACCGCTGGATGCCTTGCCGGATTTGTCTGACGTGCAGGTCATCGTCTATACCGAATATCCGGGGCAGGCGCCGCAGGTGGTGGAAGACCAGGTGACCTATCCGCTCACCACGGCGATGCTGTCGGTGCCGAAATCCCGTGTGGTGCGCGGCTTCTCCTTCTTCGGTGCGTCGTTCGTCTACGTCATCTTCGAGGACGGCACCGACATTTACTGGGCGCGTTCGCGCGTGCTGGAATATCTGAACAGCATCGCCGGGCGCATGCCCCGGGGTGTTACGCCGCAACTGGGGCCGGATGCCAGCGGCGTGGGCTGGGTGTATCAGTACGCGGTACTTGGCAATAA
>JAVHSF010000244.1:0-3907 GCA_036172035.1 Gallionella sp.
AGAGCCTGAGACGATGCGGCTGCCGTCGGGTGAAAAGGCGGCGGCCCTGACACCGCCCTGATGCCCTGACAGGGTGGCGAGGCATTCGCCGCTGGCGGCATCCCAGAGCTTGAGGGTGTGGTCGTCAGAGCCTGAGACGATGCGGTTGCCGTCGGGTGAAAAGGCGGCGGCCCTGACCCAGCTCTGATGACCGTCTGCAATCTCCGCTACGATGGGCGGGGGGGGCGGGCGGGTAAGTGCCGACGCGATGAAGCCGACCGGGGCATGATCCGGTATGCCGATTGCCGCATCAAGCTGGCAGTTCAGCCAGTTGGTGCGATGGCAACGGGCATCCAGAAAACTGGCCGAGTTCAACTGCGTGTTGCGGAAGGTGGTTCCGGCCAGATCGGCGCCGCTGTAGCAGGTTTGGGGGGCACGGCAATCCAGCAATTCGGCGCGCGCCATTTTTGCCTGCGAGAAGTCCGCCTGTTCCAGATCAACGTGATTGAAGCTGGTTTCTTCCAGATGTGCGCCGCAGAATATCGCCTTGCGCAGGTTAAAACGCTGGCCGGGTTTGCCTTCAATTTTCCGGTTGCGCAAGTTCATGCCATCCAGCCTGACGCCGCTCTGGGAAACGGCGGGATAGTCTTTGGTTTGGGCGAGCAGTGCGTAGGAAAAAGCCAGTTCGCTGGCCTGCGGGCGGTAACTGTCGCGCAGCGCGGCCAGGGTTTTACGCGCCGGTTCGAATTTTCCGTCGTGCTCCACTCTGCTTTCAAGCAGCAACTGGCCGAGGAAATCCAGTATTTCCGGGCTGACTTTGGGCAAGACCCAGCGTTCCGGTGCCTGTTCGAACAGCGCCCGGTAAAGATGGCAAGCAAGGAAAAATTCCTGCAAGGAGGTGTGGGCGAAACGGAACTGGTCTTCTCCGCTGCGCACCAGAAAGGTGGCGGTGCGCAGGTCTTCCTTCATCAATTCCCGGTCCTTGCCCTGATAGTGGGCGGCGATCTCCGGCCTCGCGGTCAGCAGGTCTATCAGCCATTGTTCGATGTCGCCTACCGACCAGGAGCGGCGACCGGAACGCCATAGTTCGGCGGCAAAATATTCCATCAGCCGCTGTTTGTGTTCCGGCGTGATGGTGTGTTTACCCTGATCGCGTTCCAGCCACGACAACACCATGTGGCGGTAGAGTGTGACGCCGGTCACGCGGCGGCCTTCCAGCTTCCACTGTTCCAGTTGTGGGATGGCGTTTGAAATCAGGCTGAGAGTGTAGGGGCGCTCGGCCATTTCGGTCAGGTTATGCACCGCCTTGATTAATTCCAGCAGGCGATCCGGGTCTTCGTCGGGCAGGTTCTGGTGCAGGTAGCTGCGTATCTGCTCTTCGGTGAATGGCAACAGCACGAAGGCGCGGTAATGCTCCGGCCTGAGCGGTTCGCGGTCTTCGCCGAGCAGCAGGTTTTTCTGGTCGCGCAGGGTGCGGAAAAAATGCGTGCGGCAACTCAGCAGCAATCGTCCGCTGCCAGCTGCGGGCTTGCTGGCTTTGAGCGGCGGCAGGGCGCGCAGCAATTCGCGGGTAAAGCTCTGCTGGGCGGTGGGTGAGAGGGGCATCAGCACTTCGTCCATGCCGTCGAAAATCAACAGTGCACCTTGTTGTTGGACCAACCGGATGACGTCGGCTGCGGTCAGGTTGATGCGGGACTGCCCGCCGCGCCAGCTTTTGTTCAGCAGCACCTCCAGAATCTCGTTGAGCGAGGGTGAAGATTTCGCCTTGTCACCCAGATTGCGCAAATCCAGATAAATGGGCAGTGGCAGGGTTTTGTCGTGCTGGCGCTTTTGCAGTAATTGCTGGGCGAAAGCCATGCAGGTGGTGGTCTTGCCCATGCCATAGTCGCCGAGCAGGGCGCAATAGGCGGGTGCATCCCGATTGGCGACCCAGTCAAACAGGTAGTTCAGCGCGTCTATGCTGGGGATTTTTTTGTTGGCGTCCGCTCTGGATTCGCTATCCAGCTTGTCGAGGCTGCTTGAAATGCCCTGAGTGCGGACAAAGCGTTCGGTTGTAAAAATGCTGCAATAATGCTCGCCCAGTTGTTGTTCTACTTCGTCATCTGGCTGTTTCGGTGTATCGGGGATGATGCGCTGTTTGATCACCTGTACGATGCGCTGGAAGAGTTGGCTCACAAAGTCATCTTTTTTATTGCCGCTTCGTTTGGAATAAGCCTTGCCTTCATTGTCCATGAACACTTGTCGGTGTTGGAGTCCCTTGAGATCAAGGCTGCCATCGAACAGCAGCGGCTTCAGTGCCACCGGGATTGCGCGCTTGTCTTCGCGTGCGGCAGCGTCTCCTGGGATGAATTGTGGTAATTCGTGTTCTCTAATGTATGGACTGCCAAGGAATGCAGGGCTAACCAGCAACAAGCCGAAATTGCAATTTTTGATCGCGTTCTGGATTTGCTCATGCCATTTATCACCTGGCAGAATCAGGCCATCGTGCCATATCTCAAACTGGTATTTCGCAGAAATGTTTAATAGTTTGGCAAGACGGTCAATCAAGTCTTTCTTGAGTTGTTCATCCTCGTGTGCGAAGGACAGAAAATAGCGGATGACGGTTTTGTTGTCACGCAACTCAAATGCGCCCTGATTGCTGCGATTGACATGAGCGGTTTCCTGTTCGACCAGTTGCGTAATAGCTTCAGCCGCGCCGTCAGTGCCCGAAAACCAGCATAGCCGTTGCTTCGGCGGGGTGCGCGTCTGGGTGTCGGTTTCCAGTTCCAGATCGAGTTTTGCATCGGCGGCGATGTCCTTGAGGCGCTTCCTGAACTGGCGGAAGGCGGTCAGTGCCGCTTCCTGTTCCATGCCGGGATACAGGGCTTCCAGAACATCGCCCAGGCTGGCCTCGGCGGTGTTCTGGAACAGCGGCAGGAGCTTGTCCATGCGTTCGCGGTCGGCTCTGCCGAGTTCCTCGACAAGTTTGGCAGTGCTGCGACGTATGGCTTCAGGTGACAGGCGTGAATTTGACATGACAGCATCCTCTCAAAGATTTGTCGCCATGCTACGCCACGAAGCGCGGAAAGTAAATACGGAATGTACGTTATCTATACGAAATAGGGATTTACTCGAAACTGGTGTGAATAATTGTTCAATTAGTCTTGGGGTAATACTTTACATGAGGCAATCCGGCGAAATGGGCATCGCTGGTGACGAGGGTGGCCTGATGCTGGCGGGCGGTGGCGTAGATGATGGCATCTGCCATGGCCAGTTTGTATTCCCTTGCGGCATCCGCCGCCAGTAGCGCCAGCGAGGTGTCGAGCGGAATGACGGTTGCGGTCTGGGTGGCTGCGATGGCGGACAGGGCGGTGGGCTGGTCGGTTTCGCGGCACAGCCATTTGTAGAGTTCGTGTTGTACCAGCGTCGGCACGATCAGCGTGTCGGGTGCAGCCAGATAATGCGAGTAGTTTGCGGCGAGTGGCGAGTCTGTCATCCACTCGATCCAGCCGCAGGTGTCCACCAGAAACATCAGTTGCGGTCCGTCCGGTCGCGGTATGCTTCAGGATTCGCGCCACGGGCGATGCCGCGCAGTGACTCGATTGAGGTCTTGGGGACGAGTTGGATGATAGAACCCATCGGGATGAGTTCGAACTGTTGGCCGGGCTGAAGATGCATAGCCTCGCGCAGTGCCTTGGGCAGTGAAAGCTGGAATTTGCTGGATAAGGTAGCGGTGCTCATTTTACGAATCCCTGATCGATGGCGATGCGGCAATTTACACTTCGAGGGTGTGTAGCGCAAGCGGCAAAGTGGGTGACACGAACGACCGC
The DNA here is from genome assembly GCA_036172035.1 of Gallionella sp. Classification (GTDB taxonomy): domain Bacteria; phylum Pseudomonadota; class Gammaproteobacteria; order Burkholderiales; family Gallionellaceae; genus Gallionella. The sequence continues at coordinate 3,789 of JAVHSF010000244.1, forward strand.
ACCCGATCCTATCCATATCGACTGACCCGTTGCCTTGCTTTTCGGATCAGGCACAGATTTTCAATCTAGGAGTCTGTCTGACTTAAAGGGAATCGGCTGCAAATCCACCCGGACGGTGC
>JAVHSF010000245.1:0-17460 GCA_036172035.1 Gallionella sp.
CCGCCGCTGCTTTTCTCGGCTTCTTCCCGGTGTCGCCCTTTGCGGCTTTGGCGGCGATCAGTTGCAACGCTTCTTCCAGCGTGAAGGCTTCCGGCGTTACGCCTTTGGGCAAGGTGGCGTTGATCTTGCCGTGGCGGGCGTAGGGGCCGTAGCGGCCACTGCATATTTCTACGCTGGCATTGTCGTCGGGGTGATCGCCCAGCACCCGCAGCACGGTGTTGCCGTCTCTTGCCTGTGCCAGCAGTTCTACTGCCCGTGCCAGGTCAACATCGAAAATGCTGTCGGTGCGCGGGATGGATTTGAACTTGCCGTCGTGTCCGATGTAGGGGCCGAAGCGACCAATGTTGACGATGATTTTTTTGCCGGATTCGGGATGCAGCCCGAGTTCTCGCGGCAGCGATAGCAGTTTGAGTGCGCTTTCCAGATCGGCCTGTTCCAGCGGCATTTCCTTGGGCCAGGAGACACGTTTGGGCTTGGTTTTCTCGCCCTCGACCACTTCGCCGAGCTGCACATAGTGGCCGTATGGGCCGCGCAACAACAAGATGGCTTGCCCCGTTTCGGGATGCACGCCCAGCTCTACTCGCGCGGAAGCATCATCCTGCGATTCGCCACTCAGGCTGCGTTTGTATTTGCATTCGGGATAGTTGGTGCAACTGATGAAGCTGCCGTAACGGCTCAGTTTTTTGGCGAGTGGCTTGCCGCATTCCGGGCACACTTCGTCCAATAATTCCACCGGGCGGTCAACATCGGCTTTTTCCTTGATCAGGCTGGAGAATCCCTTCCAGAATTCTTCCATCACGCCTATCCAGTCGCGCTTGCCTTCGGAGACTTCATCCAGCTCGTCTTCCAGCGTGGCGGTAAAGTTGTAGTCCACATAACGCTCAAAATGATCGGTCAGGAATTTGTTGACCACTCGTCCTACGTCGGTGGGGACGAAGCGTTTCTTGTCCAGGATGGCGTATTCGCGGGTTTGTAGCGTGGAGATGATGGTGGCATAAGTCGAAGGACGACCGATGCCGTATTCTTCCAGCGACTTGACCAGACTGGCTTCTGTGAAGCGCGGCGGCGGCTGGGTGTAGTGTTGTTCACCGTAAATTTTATCTGCCGTCAGCACGTCGCCTTCGGCCAGCGGCGGCAATTTGCTGCTCTGTTCTTCTTCGGCATCGTCCACGTCTTCCATGTACACGCTGATAAATCCAGGGAAAACAAGCACTTGTCCATTGGCGCGGAACAAGGTGTCGTCGCCGCCCAGACGGATGTCGGCGCTGACGGTGTCATAGCGCGCGGGTGCCATTTGGCAGGCCAGCGTGCGTTTCCAGATCATCTCGTAAAGCCGCGCCTGATCGGCGGTCAGCCGGTCGCGCAGGCTGTCGGGCGTGCGCAGGATGGAGGTGGGACGTATCGCCTCATGCGATTCCTGGGCATTTTTGGTCTTGCTTTTGTAGATGGGAGGCGTGCCGGGCAGGTAGTCGCCGGAAAAGCTGTCCTTGATGTACGCGCGGATTTCGGCAACGGCTTCCTGCGCCAATGTCACCGAGTCGGTACGCATGTAGGAGATCAGACCGACGGTCTGTCCGCCGATGTCCACGCCTTCATAAAGCGATTGCGCGGTGCGCATGGTGCGGTCGGCGGACATGCCCAGTTTGCGCACGGCTTCCTGTTGTAGCGTCGAGGTGGTGAACGGCGCGGCAGAATAGCGCTGCTTGGCTTTTTTCTCGACGCGCACTACTTTGGGGGGCAATTTTGCATCGGTAAGCCGGGCATGAATCGCGTCGTATTCGGCTTGGCTACCGATACTAAGTTGTTCGAGTTTTTTGCCCTGATACTGGAATAGCTTGGCCGAAAAAGGTTGGGATTGTTTGTGTGTGTCCAGATGGACGGACCAGTATTCCTGAGTGTTGAAGGCTTCGATAGCCAGCTCGCGCTCGACGATCAGGCGTAACGCCGGGCTTTGTACCCGCCCTGCCGATAAACCAGGGCGTATTTTGCGCCACAGCAGCGGGGATAAATTAAAGCCGACCAGATAGTCCAGCGCACGTCGCGCCTGCTGCGCATTGACCAAGGGCAGAGCAATTTCGCGGGGATTTGCGACCGCTGCGCGTACCGCCGACTGGGTGATCTCATAGAACACTACGCGTCGCATGGTTTTGTTCTTCATGCCACGTTTGGTTTTAAGCAGTTCGGCAATGTGCCAGGCAATCGCTTCCCCTTCGCGGTCGGGATCGGGTGCCAGCAGGATGGTGTCTGCGGTGAGGGCCGCGCGCGCGATGGCATCCATATGTTTGCTGTTGCGCGCGATGATTTCGTAATTCATGGCAAAGCCATTTTCGGTATCAACGGCGCCGCTCTTGGGGACGAGATCGCGCACATGCCCGTAGGAAGCCAGCACCTCGTAATCGTTACCCAAATATTTTTTGAGGGTTTTGGCCTTGGCCGGTGATTCTACAATCAGAAGATTAGATGCCATGCGCAGGATTTAATGTAATTGTGAGGAGTACATAGGAGTGAGCAGCTCTTCTATCAGCAGGGGATCAACATCCTGATGGCGGTTCCACAGCACCATCAGCATGATGAGTTTGAGCTTGTCCAGCCCGAGCTCTTGTTGCTGTAGCGCGACGGCGCGATCAATAATGATTTCGCGTTCGACGACGGAAATCATGTTTTTTTGTACGGTGAACATGAGGAATTGCCGCGCTTCAAAACCGATGCGCTCCAGTTCCAGTTGGGCAAAACAGCGTATGCCCGCATGTTCCAGGGTGTCGGGATAGCTTTCGGGTGTTTGCAGTTGCAGGGCGGATAGCCAGGTCAAAGCCTCGTCTATGTCTTCTCCCTCGAACCCCGCCGCATAAAGTTTGCGCGAGAGCTTATCCGGCGCAGGATAATTGCCGATATCGAAATAGCTTTCAAACAGGTACATCAAAATTTCAAACATGTTTTATGGGTCGTTTAACGGTTGCGTTGGAACAATCCGCCAGGCAGCGCAGCGATGCGCCCTCCCAGCTCGAGCGGTAATAGCATGGCGGATAGTCGGCTAACCGTCAAGCCGCTGCGAGCGCAAAGCGTATCCATGCTGACGGGATCGAAGCCGATAAGTTCCAGCAGAACCGCGTCGTCGTCCGTCGTTTCGGCGGATGGCGTTTCGCTTAAAAATGTGGGCGCGGGCAGCAAGCCAGATAATTCTTCGAGAACGTCGCCGGCTGATTCGGCCAGTTTTGCGCCTTGTTTGATCAGTGAGTGGCAGCCTTTGCTTTGCGGTGAATGGATCGAGCCGGGTATGGCGAATACGTCTTTGCCCTGCTCCATCGCCAGCCGCGCGGTAATCAGCGAACCGCTTTGCAGCGAGGCTTCCACCACCAGACAGCCGAGGCTCATGCCGCTGATGATGCGGTTACGGCGCGGAAAGTTGGAGGCGATGGGCGGAGTGCCGAGCGGGAATTCCGAGATCATCACGCCCTGCCCTGCTATGGCGTGAGCCAGGTCGCGATTGGCGGCAGGATAGACTTTGTCCGGCCCCGTGCCGATCACGGCGATGGTGTTGCCCAGTCCGCGCAATGCGCCGCGATGGGCGGATGCATCAATGCCGTGCGCCATGCCGCTGATAATACTCAGCCCGGCATCGCTCAAGGCTCTGGCAAATTCTTCGGCGTTATTGTTGCCTTGCGGGGTGGCGTTGCGACTGCCGACTATCGCCAGCGCAGCGTGATTGAGTAAATCAAGCCGTCCCTTGACGTACAGCAACAATGGCGGGTCGGTGATGTTGAGCAGCGCTTGCGGGTAATCGCTATCGCCGAGGGTAACGATATGATTCTGTTCATCTTCCAGCCAGACCAGCGTGGGGGTGAGCCGTTCGTCGGCGATCCCCTTGCCGATTTCGCTGGCGACTTCCGTTTGGACAAAAGATTTGAGTGAACTGACGGAGGCGGCTAAAACCGCCTCGGGCGAACCGAATTCCATCAGCAGATGCCGCGCGCCCTCGCCGCCCAGGCCGCGCACCAGGCTTAGTGCCAGCCAAGCCTTGAGCGACGTATCTACTGGCATAGCTAAGGTGTTTTTGCGTGATCCAGCAGATGTACCGGCAGGTGAGTTTGCATCACCAGCGCATAAGATACTTTTTCGAATACGCGGAATACGAATAGCAGCCCATAGCGTTCGTCAGGCAGGGCGAGTTTTTTACCTTCGTGTTTTACAATATCGCCTTTGCTGTACAAGGCCAGCACATGGCCATTTTGCAGTCCGTCACGTTCACCCTTGTTGAGGGTGACGACGGTGTTTTGACCACCCAGGGAAACGCCGCCATAGATTGAAATCACACGGGCAGAGAGGTCGCTTTCCGGCGCGCGTGGCAAATAGTTGCGGGCGACTGCATCATTGGGGGCAATCAAACGATCTCCCGCATTGATTTCCTGCTTGGCATCGGTAATGACGACGGTGCTGACATCCGCAAATTCGTTGACAGATACGTCGCCGAGGTAAATTGCCTCGTGTCCCAGAATTTCCCCGGTATCCGGGTCAACGAAAGTTTTGCCAGGACGATACACCTGCCATTTTGTTCCCTGAGCCTCATTCAAACCCTTGGCATAACCAAGATCGCCCGAACCCGCGATGACGCGACTTTCATGTAGCCCCACCAGCGTCGGTGCATCGGCCAGCGCGTCATCCGCGACGACCAGGGGTTGGCTCAGGAAGGGTTCGATAGCGCCGGGAGGAATGCTGGGAATGGCATCCTGTCTGCCCTCGCCGGTGTGTACTTGCGGAGATAGCTTGACGACCCCGTTTGTGCGGCCACCCCGGCTTAAGGTACCCGTAGCGCGATCCAGTACGATGACATCGCCTGGATATATCCAGTGTGGATCTTTGATTGAATCCTTGTTCATGTCCCAGATGTACGGCCATCTCCAGGCATCTTTGAAAAACATTGCGGAAATGTCCCACAAGGTGTCGCCTTTGACGACAATGTGCTGATCGGGTGCATCGTGACGGAGCTGCGCAGGGGTTCCAGGTTGTCCGGCAAAAGCCATTACAGGCAATAAGAAGCAAATCAGCGATATAATCTTGCGCATGGAAAACCCCAAATGAGTCGAAGATAAAGGCGTACGGTGTTACCGTAACGCGTTAAATTCTGCCTCTAGTCAATTAAATTAGCAAGCATTTATGGCAATCTTACAAATTTTGCAGTATCCCGATGAACGTCTGCACACCCTCGCAAAAAAGGTGGATCAGGTTAACGACAACACCCGCCAATTGATTAAAGACATGGCGGAAACCATGTATGTTGCGCCAGGTGTCGGCTTGGCGGCGACGCAGGTGAATGTGCATGAACAGGTTATCGTGCTGGATGTTTCCGATACGCATGACGAATTAAGGGTGTTTATTAACCCCGAGCTTTTGTCGTGCAGTGGCGAGGTGATGGGCGAGGAAGGCTGTTTGTCTGTGCCGGGAATCTACGAAAATGTTAAGCGTTCCGAACGGGTGACCGTGCGCGCATTGAATGAGAAAGGCGCCTCCTTTACCCTGGCAGCCGAGGGATTTTTGGCGGTTTGTATCCAGCATGAAATGGATCATTTGCGCGGCAAGGTGTTCGTCGAATATTTGTCACAACTCAAACAAACGCGATTGCGCGCCAAGCTGAAGAAGAGGCGGCGTGAAGCGCTTTAAGGATATGCTGATTTATTCGTCGTACCGGCGTAGGCCGGTATCCAGTGCCTTTATCTGACTGGGTTCCCGCCTTCGCGGGAACGACAAAACCGAATAAATCAGTGCTTCCTTAACAAAAAGCGGTTGTTGGCCGCATCAATGATTGCAAGAATCGGGCATAGCCCGACTTGCTGGTACTTTTAGGATAGTTCAGTGAAAATAATTTTTGCCGGTACCCCGCAATTCGCCGCCAGCGCCTTGGCGGCGTTGCTTAAGGAACACCGGGTCGTCGCCGTCTTGACGCAACCGGATCGTCCCTCGGGGCGCGGGATGCAGCTTGTCGCCAGTCCGGTCAAACAGCTGGCCTTGCAGCATGGGTTGACTGTCTTGCAGCCTGCAACTTTGAAGGATGAGGCGGTGCAGCAATCAATCGCCGCGCTGGATGCCGATGTGATGGTGGTGGCGGCTTATGGGCTGATTTTGCCCAAAACCGTGCTGGGGATGCCGCGCTACGGTTGTTTGAATATCCATGCTTCGTTGTTGCCGCGCTGGCGTGGTGCCGCGCCGATACAACGCGCGATTCTGGCGGGAGACAGCGAGACGGGCATCACCATCATGCAGATGGATGAGGGGCTGGATACGGGTGTCATGCTGCTGCGTCACGCTTGCCCGATTGCCGAAACAGACAATGCGGAAACGCTGCACGACAAGCTGGCCATGATGGGCGCGCAAGACATTCTTGAAGTGTTGCGGGTGACTGAAGCGCAGCGCCTCAACCCCGTCAAACAGGATGACGCGGCGGCATGTTATGCCGCCAAGCTGCTCAAAAACGAGGCGCGCATTGATTGGCGGCAGGATGCACAACAGATCGCGCGGGCAGTGCGGGCATACAACCCTTTTCCCGTGTGCCAGAGCAGCCTGAATGGCGTAGTGGTGAAAATATGGCAGGCGGCCTTGTGTCCTGACCAACAGGGCAAGCCCGGCGCAGTGCTGGCGGTGGACAAGTACGGCATAACCGTCGCCTGTGGTGATGCCGCGTTACGTCTGGAAGTGTTGCAGCGTCCGGGGGGCAAGGCGCAACCTGCGGCACAATTTCTTCAAGCAATGCCGGTTCGTCCCGGTGATCAGTTTTCGGCTACTTAAAATGCACAACATACAGTTGGCAGCAACCCAGATCGTCCAGCAAGTGCTGGTAGAGGGGCGCAATCTTAACCAGGTGCTGGATGAGTCGTTGCGCAGAAAATCGGTTTGGACACCCGCACAACGTGCGGCGCTGCAAGACTTGAGTTATGGCACATTGCGCTTTTACGGGCAATTGAATGCGGTACTCAATCTGTTGCTGCACAGGCATCTGACCGATCAGCGCATTACCTACCTGTTGTTGGTGGCGCTTTATCAGTTGCAATACAGCAAGGCGGCGCAACATGCCGTGGTGGATCACGCGGTGCGTTCGGCGGATATGCTGAACCCGAAAATTCGCGGGCTGGTGAATGCGATTCTGCGCAACTTTTTGCGCAATCAAGCCGAATTGCTGGCGCAGGCGGTCTTGTCCGCCGAAGGGCGTTTTAATTATCCGGCGTGGTGGATAGACGAACTCGGGGCGCAGTACGGGGAACGCGCCGCTGCGATACTGGATGCGGGAAACCAGCATCCGCCGATGACGCTGCGGGTTAACCGGCGGCGCGCCACGACTGCGGAATATCTTGAACAATTGGCGGTGCTAGGCATTGCCGCGCGGTGCATAGCGCCGGATGCAGTGCTATTGGATAAACCCCTGCCGGTGGACAAGTTGCCCGGATTCTTTGACGGCGTGGTATCGGTGCAGGATGCGGGCGCACAGTATGCCGCGAGATTGCTGGATGCGCGCAGCGGTATGCGGGTGCTGGATGCCTGTGCCGCGCCGGGCGGCAAGGCAGCGCATATTCTGGAGCGTGCCGATGTGGCGCTGGTGGCGCTGGACAAGGACGAAAAGCGTTTGCAGCGCGTGGCAGAAAATTTGCAGCGTCTGGATTTGACCGCGACCCTGTTGGCTGGGGATGCAGCTAATCCGCAGGAATGGTGGGACGGCGAACTTTTCGAGCGTATTCTGGCCGACGTACCCTGCTCGGCCACCGGTGTGGTGCGCCGCCACCCTGATATAAAATGGCTGCGCCGCAAAAAGGATTTGCCCTCTTTCGCCGGACAGCAGGTAAAAATTCTCGATGCATTGTGGCCGCTGCTGGCATCGGGCGGCCAATTGCTGTATGCAACTTGCTCTATATTTAATCAGGAAAATCAAGATGTTATTGATTGTTTCGTGGCGCGTCATGCTGAAGCGCGGCGGTTGCCGATGGAGTTGCCGCAAGAAGGCTTGTTACCGACCGATCAGCATGATGGATTCTTTTATGCCTTACTGCAAAAAACTGCTTAGAGTACCGCTGTGCTTTGCCTTGACGATGTGGCTGATCGTCACTTCAGTCTATGCGGGCGGCATAGATGTACACAAGGCGGAAATGCATTTGGCTGAGGAGGGTTATCAGCTCACGGTAGATTTTAATGTCAGCCCGAGTTATGAGGTGCAACATGCGCTGGCTTTGGGTGTGTCACTTTATTTTGTAAGTGAGTTTTCGTTGACGCGTTCGCGCTGGTACTGGCTGGATGAGCGGGTATTTGAAAACGAACATATGGTCAAACTTTCCTACAACGCGCTTACACGTCAATACCGCATTTCTCGCGGCGCACTGTTCCAGAATTTTGCCAGCCTCGATGAAATTTTGCATATGCTGGCACGCCAAAGTTCGGCTTATATTCCAGTGGACACCCTGAAAAAAAACGATAGCTATATTGCTTCAGCCCGGTTGCGACTGGATACCAGGCAGTTACCCAAATTGATGCAGGTGAATGTGTTGACCAGCAAAGACTGGGATCTCGATTCGGACTGGTATCGCTGGGTGATACGCCCCGAAGATGGCGCGGTGCGCAATCCGGGCAGGGCGGAGTAACGGTGAAATATCTGATCGCCATCAGCGTTATTGCCGGCACGGCTCTGCTTTATCTGTTATCGAGCAACAGTGTAAACACAGAGGTGTTTTCCGTCAGCTATTACGGATTGCTCGGTTTGACAGGTTTGCTTGCGCTCGGATTGCTCGGTCTGGTGGGCTACCAGATATGGCGTTTGCGCCTCAAATTAAAAAACAGGGTATTCGGTTCAAAACTTACCTTGCGCCTGGTGCTGTTTTTTACCCTGATAGCGGTTGCGCCGGGCATATTGGTCTATGCGGTATCGGTAAACTTTTTGGGTAAAAGCATCGAGTCGTGGTTTGACGTGCGCGTGGAAAAAGCGCTGGAGGGCGGTCTCAATTTGGGTCGTAGCGGTCTGGACAATAGCCTCCGGGAGCTATCAAAAAAAACCCAGTTCGTGGCGCTGTTGTTTACGGGGAAAAACCCCCTGCAATTTCAAAGTAGCCTGGCTCAGTTGATTGATGAAGGCGCAACCCACGAGGCCGCATTGTTTGGAGCCGACGGAAAAATACTGGCTTTTGCGGGTGGCGGGAATGCCTTGTTGCCGGACGTGCCGACCGACGAGATGATTCGGCAGGCGTTGAAAAATGGCCAATACGCAGGTATCGAGGCGTTGCCGAACAAAGGCTTGAGTCTGCGTGTGCTGGCTTTGGTTAGAGAAAACAGTTATTCGGGCGGCAGCTATTTATTGCAGTTCAGCGAGGTTGTTCCAAAACAGATACAGGCGGATGCGGAAGCGGTGCAATCGGTTTACCGCGACTATCAGGAACTCACCCTGTCACGGGTGGGTTTGAAGCGTTTGTATGGCATTACCCTGACGCTATCTTTGCTGGTGGTGCTGCTCACGGCCATATCGGCCGCATTTTTTATTAGCGAGAAGCTGGGTTCGTCTCTGGAAGCGTTGGCGGAAGGCACGCGCGCGGTCGCGCAGGGCGATTTTACCGGCCTGCATCCTGTCCGCAGCAGCGATGAGTTGGGCGCGTTGACCGGCTTGTTCAATCAAATGACGCATCAGCTGGGTGACGCGCGCCGTGCCAGTGAGCAGCAGCGGCGCGAAGTCGAAAGTGCCAAGGGTTACCTGGAAAGCGTACTGACCCATCTTTCTTCCGGGGTGCTGGCGCTGGACGAGGAGTTTCGGCTGCGTTCGGTGAATACCAGTGCCGCGCAGATATTGGCAGCGCCACTGCAAGATATGCAGCGCCTGTCGTTGCAGCAGATTGCCGAAAAATCCATTTTGTTACAGTCGTTCTGCGAAACGATTGCGGCTGCCTTTGCGGAAACCAGCGACGGCGAATGGCAACGACAGCTCGAACGTTTGAGCAGGAACGGTAATCAGATTCTGTTGATCCGTGGTACGCGTCTGACACAGGGTGCAGAAGCCGGATACGTGGTGGTATTTGATGACATCAGCCATTTGTTGCAGGCAGAGCGCCAGGCCGCATGGGGCGAAGTGGCGCGCCGCCTCGCGCACGAGATCAAGAATCCGCTTACGCCAATCCAGCTCTCGGCAGAACGGCTGCAATATAAATTGAGTGGCAAGCTGGATGAGAGCGATGCCAAACTTTTGCAGCGCGCCACGCAAACCATCGTCAGCCAGGTTTCCGCGATGAAAAACATGGTGAGTGATTTTGCCGATTACGCGCGTGGCCCTGCCCTGCAATTAACGCGCCTGGATTTGCATCGGCTGATCAGAGAGGTGTTGGGTCTGTATGAGGCGAATGCCGTACCCATTAAACTTGAGCTGCAAGCCGGGCGCGCCGAGATCAATGGGGATGCGACGCGCCTGCGTCAGGTTTTGCATAATTTGCTACAAAATGCACAGGACGCGCTGCAAGGGGTGGCGCAGCCCGGAATTAGCCTGGGTACGGAAATCGAGGGCGGTCAAATCAGATTGCGGGTACGGGACAACGGCACGGGTTTTGGCGACACAATTTTATCCAAGGTCTTTGAGCCGTATATGACGACAAAAAGCAAGGGAACGGGGCTGGGGCTGGCAATTGTGAAGAAAATTGTCGAAGAACACGGCGGACGAATAATGGTTGAAAACGATCTGGGTGGCGGGGCGTGTATAACGGTCAGTCTGCCGTTGATCGAGGAGAAACAAGGGTGAGCAAACAGATTCTGGTCGTGGACGATGAGGTCGGCATCCGTGAGTTACTGGCGGAAATCCTGTTTGATGAAGGCTATCAGGTTCAATTGGCCGAGAATGCCGAACAGGCGCGCAGCTTCAGGCACGAATATGAGCCGGATTTGGTTCTTTTGGACATCTGGATGCCGGATACCGATGGCGTGACGTTGTTGAAGGAGTGGGTCGCACAGGATTTGCTGACCATGCCGGTGGTGATGATGTCCGGTCACGGTACGATAGAAACAGCCGTCGAGGCGACACGCATCGGTGCGGTAGATTTTCTGGAAAAACCCATTTCGATGCAGAAATTGCTGAACACCGTGGCGAAAGCCATCAAAGAAGGTGCTGCCCGGCCTGCGTTGTTAACCAATACGGAGAGTTCGCAAAGTCTGGTCGTGCAAATTGAGGGCACAACCAGGAATTTTCCGCTGCCACTGGATTTGCCGTTGCGTGAAGCTCGCGAGCATTTTGATGCGATTTATTTTGATTACCATCTGCAAAAAGAGGCTGGTAACGTTTCGCGGGTGGCTGAGAAAATAGGCCTGGAGCGCACCCACCTGTACCGCAAGCTCAAACAATTAGGGATAAAAGTCTCCAAATAAGTGATAAATGGACGGTGTCGGGTACGACTATCACATTATATGGGCAAGATTGTTGATGTATTCGGGGGGGTGCGGCATAATCCCCGCTATTAAAATTAGGCGTTAAACATAAACCCATCCCATCGGGATGTTTCGGAGGAGTCAGAAGAATGACAGCAGAACGTAGCGTTACCCAACCAAAGTTTAATGACATTACCGGCGCGATTCGCATGCTGGCGGTAGATGCAGTGCAAAAAGCGAATTCCGGTCACCCCGGCGCGCCGATGGGCATGGCGGAAATCGCTGAGGTGTTGTGGAATCGTCACCTGCGTCATAATCCAGCCAATCCAAAGTGGCCCGATCGTGACCGCTTCATGATGTCCAACGGCCACGGCTCCATGCTGGTTTACGCTTTGTTGCACTTGACTGGCTATGATTTGCCGATCGAGGAGTTGAAACGCTTCCGTCAAATGAATTCCAAGACTCCCGGCCATCCTGAATACGGCTATACCGCAGGCGTAGAAACGACAGGCGGCCCGCTCGGACAAGGCATCACCAACGCGGTCGGTATGGCGATGGCGGAAAAATTGCTGGCGGCAGAATTTAACAAGCCAGACCACGAAATCGTTAATCACCGCACCTACGTGTTCATGGGCGATGGTTGCATGATGGAAGGTATCTCACACGAAGCCTGTGCGCTGGCCGGCACCTGGGGTCTGGGCAAGCTGACGGCATTCTGGGACGACAACAATATCTCCATTGACGGCCATATTGACGGTTGGTACACCGACGATACCGCCAAGCGTTTCGAGGCATATGGCTGGCATGTCATCGCCAATGTGCAAGGCCACGATCCCGAAGCGATTGATGCGGCGATCAATGCCGCCAAGGCAGTGACAGACAAACCCACCCTGATTTGCTGCAAAACCATCATCGGTGCGGGTTCGCCAAATAAGGAAGGTACGCACGACGTTCACGGCGCTGCGTTGGGCGATGCCGAAGTTCAGGCAACCCGCGAACACATCGGTTGGAAATATCCTCCATTTGAAATTCCCAAGCATGTGTATGAAGCATGGGATGCACGTACGGAGGGCGAAGGCCTGGAAAAGCTGTGGAACAACAAGTTTGCCGAATACCGCGCTGCTTATCCAGCCGAAGCGGCGGAGTTTTCTCGCCGCATCAAGAGCGAGCTGCCTGCCAGTTGGGCTGAACACGCTGCCAGGGTCATCGCAGAAATCAATGCAAAAGGCGAAACCATTGCCACGCGCAAGGCTTCACAAAATGCGATTAACGCACTGGCTCCGGCGCTGCCTGAATTCCTCGGCGGTTCTGCCGATTTAACCGGTTCAAACTTGACTAACTGGACAGGCTGCAAACACATTCGCGGCAAAAACGTAGGGAACTACATCAGTTACGGTGTGCGTGAATTCGGTATGTCGCACATTATGAACGGAATGGCTTTGCACGGCGGTTTGCTGCCCTTCGGCGGTACTTTCCTGATGTTCTCGGAATATGCGCGTAACGCCTTGCGCATGTCGGCCTTGATGAAGCAACGGGTAATTTTTGTCTATACGCACGATTCTATCGGTCTGGGCGAGGACGGCCCTACTCACCAGCCGGTCGAGCAGACCGCCACGCTGCGCTACATCCCGAACATGGAAACATGGCGTCCATGCGACACCGTTGAATCCGCTGTATGTTGGGTTGCTGCGGTCGAGCGCAATGACGGCCCTTCCAGTCTGATTTTCAGCCGTCAAAACCTGCAATTCCAGAAGCGTGATGCGGTGCAAATCGCCGCTATCCGCAAGGGGGGGTATGTGTTGTCTGAAGCAGCGGATGGCAAGCCACAGGCAATCATTATCGCGACCGGTTCCGAGGTTGAGCTGGCTATCAAGGCGCAGGCTGAATTGGCCGCCGAGGGCATCCATGTTCGCGTGGTGTCCATGCCTTCGACCAGCGTGTTTGACAAGCAGGATCAGGCTTACCGGGATAGCGTTCTGCTCAGTGGCGTGAAACGCGTCGCGGTCGAGGCTGGCGTGACGGGGGGCTGGTATAAGTATGTTGGGCTGGATGGCGCGGTCATCGGCATGGATTGCTTCGGCGAATCTGCACCGGCACCTGAGTTGTTCAAGCATTTTGGATTCACCGTGGCAAACGTCGTTAAAACAGTTAAGGGCGTTTTATAAGCCTGACGCTATCGCACCCCGGCATTGCGTTGGATGCCGGGTTGCGTGAGGTGAAGACGGTTAATGCTGTAATACTGCAAGATCGTCAAATTTTTAATTACTAAAGGGAGATAAAAAATGGCAATTCGTGTTGGTATCAATGGGTTTGGTCGTATCGGTCGCATGGTGTTCCGTGCCGCAGCCAAGGATTTTCCAGAAATTGAAGTTGTCGCTATCAACGATTTGTTGGAGCCTGACTATCTGGCCTACATGTTGAAGTATGACTCCGTGCATGGCCGTTTCAATGGGGATGTGGGTGTCAACGGCAGCAACCTGGTTGTCAATGGCAAGGAAATTCGCCTGACAGCAGAACGCGATCCCGCCAACCTGAAATGGAATGAAGTGAATGTGGACATTGTCATCGAATGTACCGGCTTCTTCCTCGATCAAGTAACCTGCCAGAAGCATATTGATGCGGGTGCGAAGAAAGTTGTGCAGTCCGCACCTTGCAAGGACGGTGGGCCGATGTTTGTCTATGGCGTGAACCATGAATCATACAAGGGTGAAGCCATCGTTTCCGCCGCTTCCTGCACCACCAACGCCCTGGCTCCGGTAGCCAAGGTGTTGAACGACAATTTCGGTATCGTGCGCGGTCTGATGACGACCGTACATGCTGCAACCGCAACACAAAAAACCGTTGATGGTCCTTCCAACAAGGATTGGCGCGGCGGTCGCGGTATTCTGGAAAACATCATTCCTTCATCAACTGGCGCTGCCAAGGCGGTCGGTGTGGTCATTCCTGAACTGAACAAGAAGTTGACGGGTATGGCTTTCCGCGTACCCACTTCAGACGTTTCAGTAGTTGATCTGACTTGCGAACTGAGCAAGGCGGCTACTTATCCTGAAATTGTTGCAGCCATGAAGGCCGCTTCAGAAAGCGGTCCATTGAAAGGCGTGTTGGGCTTTACCAATGAAAAAGTGGTTTCCACCGATTTCCGTGGTCGGTCCACTCCTTCCGTGTTTGATGCAGAAGCAGGAATCGCGCTTGATACTACTTTCGTTAAAGTGGTTGCCTGGTATGACAACGAATATGGTTACACCTGCAACCTGATGCGTTTGGTACGTCACGTAGCGAAGTAATACGTTCGACAAAAGGCTGGCCGGGTGCCAGCCTTTTTGCCTTTAATCATTCTATTAAAAGGGAAAAAAATGTCCGTAATTAAAATGACTGATCTGAATCTCAAGGGCAAACGCGTCCTGATCCGTTCCGATCTGAATGTGCCCGTCAAAGACGGCAAAGTAACGTCTGATGCCCGTATCACCGCTTCCATGTCAACGATCAATGCCGCGCTTAAAGCGGGTGCGCGCGTGATGGTGACTTCTCACCTGGGTCGTCCGACCGAAGGGGAATACTCCGAAGAAAACTCACTCAAGCCTGTGGCTGACGATATTGCCAACAAACTGGGCAAGCCGGTTCGTTTGATCAAGGATTGGGTAGATGGCGGTTTTGATGTCGCTGAAGGCGAACTGGTGCTGCTGGAAAATTGCCGTTTCAACAAAGGCGAGAATAAAAATAATGAAGAACTGTCCAGGAAATATGCTGCGTTGTGCGACGTATTCGTTATGGATGCCTTCGGTACGGCGCACCGTGCGCAGGCTTCGACTCACGGCGTGGCTCAATACGCGCCAGTTGCCGCTGCGGGTATCCTGTTGACTGAAGAGCTGGACGCGCTGACCAAGGCATTGTTGAGTCCTGCCCGTCCGATGGTTGCCATTGTCGGGGGATCAAAAGTTTCGACTAAATTGACCGTACTGGAATCGTTGTCGGAAAAATGTGAACAGTTGGTCGTCGGCGGCGGTATCGCCAACACCTTCCTCAAGGCGGTCGGCAAAAATGTCGGTAAGTCATTGTGCGAAGACGATCTGGTGCCAACCGCACAAGCCTTGATCGCAAAAATGCAACAACGTGGCGCTACCATCCCCATCGCCGTTGATGTGGTATGCGGCAAGAAGTTTTCGGCTGACGAACCCGCAGTATTGAAGGATGCGGGTGAGGTGGCTGACGACGACATGATTTTCGACATCGGACCCAAGTCCGCACAGGAAATCGCCGACATCATCATGAAGGCCGGAACAGTCGTTTGGAACGGCCCGGTGGGTGTGTTTGAATTCGACCAGTTTGGCGAAGGCACCAAAACAATCGCCATGGCGATTGCCAATACCAAAGCCTTCACCCTGGCGGGTGGCGGTGACACGATTGCAGCTATTCAGAAGTACGACATTTTTGACAAGGTGTCCTACATCTCAACAGCAGGCGGCGCGTTCCTTGAATTCCTCGAAGGCAAGACTTTGCCTGCGGTGGCTATTCTGGAAGAACGTGCTAAAAAATAATCAATTAGGAATCACATGCTGCGTAGAACGAAAATAGTTGCAACGCTGGGACCCGCCTCCAGCAGTCAGGAAGTCCTGGAGAATATGATCCGCGCCGGAGTTGATCTGGTGCGGATGAATTTCTCACACGGTTCGGCTGCAGATCATGTCAATCGTGCCGAAGTGGTGCGTGCCGCTGCTGCCGCAGTGGGTCGCACCGTGGGTATTTTGGCCGATCTGCAAGGGCCGAAAATCCGTGTAGGTAAATTCGAGAACGATAAAATCGTGTTGAACAAGGGCGATACATTTGTTCTCGATGCCGAACTGGAAGGCTTGGGCAATCAACAATGCGTAGGGCTTGATTACAAGGAATTACCTAACGATGTCAGTGCGGGCTCGGTACTGTTGCTCAATGACGGCATGTTGGAATTCGATGTGGTCAATGTTGAAGGAACGCGTGTTATTTGCAAGGTTGTACGCGGCGGTGTGTTATCCAATAACAAGGGTATCAATCGCAAGGGCGGTGGCTTGACGGCTCCCGCGCTGACCGAAAAGGATATGGAGGACATCAAGACAGCGGCGCTGATCAAGGCTGACTACCTGGCGATTTCCTTCCCGCGTAGCGGCGACGACATGCGTTTTGCGCGCAAGTTGATGCACGAAGCGGGTGGCGAAAGCCTGTTGATGGCCAAGATTGAACGCGCGGAAGCGATTCCCGCTTTGGCCGACATCATTGATGCATCCGATGCCATCATGGTGGCGCGCGGTGATTTGAGCGTTGAAGTGGGTGATGCAGCCGTACCTGGCCTGCAAAAGCGCATGATCAAAATGGCGCGCGCCAAGAATCGTCTGGTGATTACTGCCACGCAGATGATGGAATCCATGATAACCAATCCGATTCCGACTCGTGCCGAGGTTTCAGATGTGGCCAACGCGGTATTGGACGGCACGGACGCGGTGATGTTATCTGCCGAAACTGCGGTGGGCGATTATCCGGTTGAGACGATTGCCGCGATGGCGCGCATTTGTATCAATGCTGAACGCGAATCGGAGGATCACGCCATAGACCGTCGCGGGGTGCAGCAGAAATATGCACGCATAGATCAATCCATTGCGATGGCGGCTCTGTTTGCAGCATCGCATTTTAACGTGAGGGCGATTGTGGCAATGACACAATCAGGTTCGACTGCACTGTGGATGTCTCGTGTCAATGCGGGTGTGCCTATCTTCGCTCTGACCCCTAATCCGCAAACCTTGACCAAGGTAACGTTGTTTAGTGGCGTGCATCCGGTATTATTCCCTTGCTCCGACTCGAAACAGACCCACCAGGAGTTGCTGGATGCAGAAATGCATCTAGTGGCAAAAGGGTATGTTAAGGATGGCGATTTAGTGGTGGTTACCGTGGGTGAATCCATTGGTAAATCCGGGCATACCAACACCATGAAGATCGTCAGAATCGGCGATCATCATAAAAATAGTATTTGAACATTGCTGCTGTGAATGGATGCAGCAGTAGAAATTTGTAATTTAATTTAATCAGGAGGAAATTATGGCTTTAGTATCTTTGCGTCAACTTCTCGAT
>JAVHSF010000246.1:0-3845 GCA_036172035.1 Gallionella sp.
GGGCTGATTTGCCTGACGCTGACGGAAGCGCACTGCAAGCAGCTCGACCTGCCGCTGATGGTGCGCGAAAACGGCTTGGCGCTGGCGACCAATTTCACGCTTTCCATCGAGGCGGCGACGGGGGTGACGACGGGTATTTCGGCGGGCGACCGGGCGCGCACCGTGCTGGCGGCGGCGAATAAGAACGCACAGCCTGCCGACATCGTGCAGCCCGGCCATATTTTCCCGCTGCGCGCGCAAAATGGCGGCGTGCTGGTGCGCGCGGGACACACCGAAGCGGGCTGCGATCTGGCGCAACTGGCGGGACTCACCCATGCTGCGGTGATCTGCGAAATTCTCAAGGATGATGGCGAAATGGCGCGTCTGCCGGATTTGCTCGAATACGCCAGGCTGCACGGTTTGAAAATAGGCACGATAGCCGATTTGATCGAGCATCGCAGCCAGCATGAAAAACTGGTCGAACGCGTGGCACGGCGAACGGTGCAAACCGCTTATGGCGAGTTCGAGCTGGCGACTTATGTGGATAAAACCACTGGGAGAACGCATCTTGCGCTAGTAAAAGGTAAAATAAATCAAGAGGTTGAAACGCTTGTCAGGGTGCATGAGCCGTTGTCGGTGATGGATTTTTTAGAACAGAATTCACCCGAGCATTCGACTTCCGTGCATGAGGCGATGCAAAAAATTGCCGCAGTCGAGGCGGGCGTACTGGTATTGCTGCATCGCGGCGAAACCTCGCAGGAGCTGCTGGCGCGCACCACGCTGGAGGCGGGTGGCAAGCAACACGCGCAGTGGGATCCGCGCAGCTACGGTATCGGCGCACAGATTCTGCGCGATCTGAACGTCGGTAGGATGCGCTTGCTGGCTACGCCGCACAAAATGCCCAGCATGGCCGGATTCGGTTTGGAAGTGACGGGTTACGCAGCACATTAAATCATCCTTTCTCCTAGCCACTTCCCCATTGATGGGAGTGGAAGATAGACTCCCTCTTTCATTGGAGGGAGAGGGTTGGGAGGGAGGAAAATCTAGAGGAATTAAAATGAAAGAAATCGAACAAAATCTGGATGGCAAAGGTTTGCGCATCGGTATCGTGCAGAGCCGTTTCAACCCCGAGGTGGGCGAAGGACTGTTGGCAGCCTGTCGCGCGCAACTGGTGCAACAAGGGGTTGCCGAGGACGACATCACGCTGGCGACGGTGCCCGGTGCGCTGGAAATACCGCTGGTATTGTTGCAAATGGCGGACAGCGAAAAGTTTGACGCGCTGGTCGCACTCGGCGCGGTGATCCGTGGCGACACCTACCATTTTGAAGTGGTGTCCAATGAGTCGGCGCGCGGCGTGAGTGATGTGCAACTGTCTTGCGGCGTGCCGATCGCCAATGCGATTTTGACCACGGATACCGACGAACAGGCGCTGGAGCGCATCGGTGTCAAAGGCAGCGAAGCCGCGCTGGTGGCAATCGAAATGGCCAATCTGCTGCGTGAGTTGGCATGAGCGCCGCAGGAGAAGCGGTGAAAGCCGCGCCGCAGAAGAGTCCGCGCCACCGCGCGCGGGAGTTGGTCATGCAGGGTATTTACCAATGGCGGATTTCCGGAACCGAGGCTGCTGATATTGAAAAAAATATGCAGGGCGAAACGAATCTGGGGCGTTATGACAAAGCCATGTTTTCCAGATTATTGCGTGGCGTGATTGCCTCGCACAAAGACCTGGAAGTCTTGTTGATGCCCTGTCTCGATCGTCCGCTGGATGACTTGAGTGCCGTAGAATTTTCCATATTGCTGCTGGCCGCCTACGAGTTTTCTCAACAACCGGATGTCCCTTACAAAGTAGTGATCAATGAAGCGGTCGAAATCGCCAAGACCTTTGGTGGAACCGACGGACACAAATATGTCAACGGCGTGCTGGATAAATTGGCACCCAGGGTGCGCGCGGTGGAATTCGCCAATAACAGAAAGTAGGCAGTAGTGAGTGGGAAAACCGCACCCACTCGCCACGCTCCATTGGTAATGTCCGAATTCGATTTGATTAAACGCCATTTCACCCGCCCCGCGCCAGGCGCGCTGCTGGGGGTGGGGGATGATGCTGCGCTGTTGAAAGTTTCTGATGGCTGCGTGCTGGCAGTTTCCACCGATATGCTGGTGGCGGGCACGCATTTCTTCCCGGATGCCGACCCGTACCGGTTGGGTCACAAGACGCTGGCGGTGAACCTTTCCGATCTGGCGGCGATGGGGGCGACCCCGCGCTGGGCGACGCTGGCGATTTCCTTGCCAAACGCAGATGAGAGCTGGCTTGCGCAATTTTCCGCAGGTTTTTTTGCCTTGGCGCAGCAGCATGGTGTGGATTTGGTGGGCGGCGATACCACGCGCGGAGCGCTGAATCTTTGTGTGACGATTTTCGGCGAAGTACCGCCGCAGCAGGCGTTGCGGCGCAGTGGCGCGCAACTGGGCGACGAGATATGGGTGTCGGGACGGCTGGGCGATGCCGCCCTGGCGCTGGCGCATTTACAGGGCAGCATTGTTTTGACGGATAACGAGTTTGCCGCGTGTGCGCCCGCCTTGCATCAGCCGCAACCGCGCGTGGCGCTGGGGTTGGCGTTGCGCGGCATCGCCCATAGCGCGATAGACGTGTCGGACGGCTTGCTGGCGGATTTGGGGCATGTTCTGGAGCGTTCTCAGGTTGGTGCGGAAATTGAATTTTTGGCCTTGCCGCTATCGCAAACGGTGCGTCGCTATCTCGGTGGGGCAGGTAAAAAATGTTCGCTGGCGGGGGGCGACGACTACGAATTGTGTTTCACCGTTCCCGTCGCGCGCCATGACGAGGTGCTGCGCCTCGCGGCGCAACTCGAACTGCCCTTGACTCGTATCGGCAACATTGTTGCGGGGCGGGGCTGTGTCGTGCATGATGCGGCGCACCAACCCATTAACCTTGAGGGCGGCGGTTATGATCACTTCCGATGAAGTGCAGCAGGAAGGCGAACTGAAGGTTCAACCCGACTGGCGTTTTTTGCGCAGCCATCCGGCGCATATGTTGTCGTTCGGCTTCGGCAGCGGTCTGGCGCGCCACGCGCCGGGTACGTTCGGCACGCTGGTCGCTTTTCCGATGTACTGGTTTATCGCGCCGCGACTGTCGGACGCGATGTTTATCTTCGTGCTGATCTGGGCGTTCGCCATCGGCGTGCGGGTATGCGACATCACCGGCCGTGCGCTGGGGGTTGCCGATTATGGCGGTATCGTCTGGGACGAGATCGTGGCGATGCTGCTGGTGCTGTTTTTCACGCCGCCGGGCTGGGAGTGGTCGTTGCTGGCCTTCGTGCTGTTCCGTTTTTTCGACATTCTCAAACCGCAGCCGATACGCTATTTCGACAGCAACTGGCACGGCGGCCTGGGCGTGATGTTCGACGACCTGCTGGCCGCAGGCTATGCGCTGCTGTGCATGGCGGTTATCCGCAGCGTATTGCTGTGAGTCGCTGCTTCTGCCTGGTTGTTGCGCTATGCGCCTGCGGGTTGACGCAGTTCGCCGCCGCCCAGGAATTTACTGCCAGGATCATCGCCGTACTGGATGGCGACACCGTACTGATCCGGCGCGGCGCAGGGGTGCAAAAAATCAGGCTGGCAGACATTGATGCGCCGGAAGTGGGTCATGCAGGGATGGGCGGCCAGACATCCAAACCGCAAAAAGCGCAGGCTTTTGGCGAAACTGCCAAGCGTTCGCTGAGCGAGATGGTGTCGGGCAAAGAGGTTCGAGTGGTGAGTCAGGCGGTGGATGTCTACGGACGCATGGTTGCGCGTCTAAACCTGAATGGTCTGGATGTGAATGCCGAACAAGTTCGGCGCGGCATGGCGTGGGCAGC
>JAVHSF010000247.1:0-3839 GCA_036172035.1 Gallionella sp.
ATACTCCGCGCTCGTTCTGGTCTAAAAATTAAGCACATAATGAAACAATATCTTGAGTTAGTTAGAAACGTTCTCGATACAGGAACGTTTCAGGAAAATAGAACTGGCGTACGGACAATCTCCATCCCCGGCGCGATGATGCGCTTTGATTTGGCGGATGGGTTTCCGGCCATTACCACCAAGAGGCTCGCATTCAAGACAGCCATCGGGGAAATGGTTGGCTTCCTTCGTGCATATAAAAGTGCCGCAGATTTTCGTGCCCTTGGCAGCAAGGTGTGGGATCAGAACGCCAATGAAAATAAGCAATGGCTGGAAAATCCCTATCGGATGCAGACTGACGACCTTGGAGAAATATACGGCGTGCAGTGGCGTCAATGGCCAGCATACAAGGTTCTTCAGGCATCCAATACTGAGCAGATAAATGACGCACAACAACGTGGCTTCAAAATCATCACCCAATTTACCGAAGATGGGCGCGAGCAAGTCTTGCTTTACAAGGCGGTTGACCAGTTGCGCCAATGTCTGGATACCATCATCTCCAACCCCTCTGATCGCCGGATTATTTTTCACGGCTGGAATTGGGCGCAGCTCGACCAGATGGCGCTTCCCCCTTGCCATCTGCTGTATCAGTTCTTGCCGAATGCTACGAACAAGGAAATCTCTCTTTGCCTGTATATTCGCAGCAACGATTTAGGCCTTGGCGCACCGTTCAATATCGCCGAAGGTGCCGCATTGCTTTCACTCGTTGGCAGGCTGACCGGCTACACTCCGCGCTGGTTTACCTACTTCATCGGCGATGCGCACATTTACGAAAATCATCAGGATATGGTTAAGGAGCAGTTGGCGCGTGAACCTTACCCAAGTCCCAAATTGACTATTTCGGATAGAGTTCCAGAATTTGCAAAAACTGGGAAATATGAACCGAACTGGCTTGAACAGATTGATCCGTCAGATTTTACGCTGGAAGGTTATCAGCACCATGCGCCATTGACTGCACCGATGGCGGTATAAAATCACCTGCGATTTGCAAGACTCAAACCAACCGATTTGCTGGTCTTGTTGGAAACGCAACCCACCCTACTCGAATTAAAGTCGCATCCGGCACTGAGTAACCCGTTTCATTGTATTCAAGTGGCTCGGCATACATAAGCTGAATGCGCGAATCACTTAAAGCTGCTAGTGCTGCACCTAGCGTAGATATCTTCGTGTTCATTGGACAAACAATGACGTTGCACGTATCTGTTCTTGCGATTTTCAATATCTCATTACAAGCTGCAATAGGGTCAACAACAGACATCTCAGACCTGATTACATCAGAAAATGTATAGCTAATATCTTCGACAAACTTGTTTAGCTTATTCTCAAAAAACTCATTGGTATCAGCTAACTCTTCTGATATAGATTCATTTTTCTTACCACGGCACATGGCCAAAATACCAGGCTCAACATGCTCAATCAAAGCACGTGCGCGCTCATTTTCATAGCCCACCAACAGTATCAATTGAGTTGTTAACCCTGTTTTAAATCGCCCAGAAAAACCAATTACTGGGCGAATTTCCCGTACGCCACGCGATAACCAAAGATTCTCTTTATCCGTAGCATCAATTCCATATTTACCCGCCCCGTTATAAGCAACCGCCAGCTTAATATCGTCTGGATTGGACTTGTTGAATTGAGCCAAGTACCGGATGACAATTAAAACCTGTTCATGTGTAAACGTGGTGGCATCAAGCAACAGAACTCCCGGCTTGTCTGCAATAAGCTCATTTAATGCTTCGGCTATACGAATAGCCGAATTTGTCGGAGAATCAATTGACAGCAATACTTCACTGCCCCCCCCTAATATTTCTTTCAGCTTCTTTTTGTTCTCAGTGACAAGCGGACTATTGTTCGAATAGAAAATTAAGCTCTTGAAGTTGGCTGAGAATTCTCTCAATACAACTGCTGTTGTTAGGCATCTATCCTCAAAACTTGCAGAGCAAACAAAATAGTCTGGGGAAACTCCCAGTTCATTTATTATGTTAACGGCCTCAATCTTCTTCATCTACGGCCTCCTGTACATCAAGAAAACTATCTTCCTTACTAATATCCGCAATTGGCAAGCTCAACTGAGACCCCTCGGCTATCGACGGCAGCCTTGCTCTAAGTTCGTCCCTTGCCTTGACAGGCTCATCTACAGCTCGCCGTAGGAAATCACTTGTTACCCAGAAATATCCTGAAAACCCAGACGGATCCAAATTGAAGTATGGAGAAATACGTCGATTCAGCACATATCTTCTGGTTCTGCCAAACCCTTCTTTTTTACCCAACGTGCTTTCAGAGAAGTAATTTAATGAAACAGCAAGTCGGAGTATTTCTTGGAGCTCATCATCAGGATCGGTTTGGAGCGCAAATGAGAGAACTCGCCTCTCCGAACGAGATGGATGCACGAGGCTTGCATAGAATGCCGCGCCCATCACATCAACCAAGTTTTTCACTTGTCGCACCCGTTTAATTAACAACTCACCACGGCCTTCTACAGAATAATCACGAACAATTTCATCAAAATTTGCATGGAGCAGTTCATTTGCGTGCGAGCGTACTACTTCGTTTTGAATGCTTGGAAGAATAGCCATCACAACTTTATCTTGGGAATTTTGTTGCTGTCGTGCATACATCTCAGATGCAGCTTCCAAAAAAAATCGAATTGTTGCGTTTGAAATATCTACTAGCTGAGTAAATCCACAATATAAATATGTGGATGTCTGCTTTGAGCTTCCACCCAGACGGCGTATTAACTCTGGTCTGGCGTACCGATATACATCATCTCGTCGGCGCTCTGACGTCGGCCCCACCCATTTAGCCGATTCGATCTCTTGTTGAATCGTCCGTAATTTTTCAGTTTGTTTAATGTCATCAGGAAAAAATTCATCTGCTGTACATTTTATTCCGCATGCGGCAAGACGCTTTTCTACTACAGTCTTTACCCAAAGTGCATAAGCGCCATGAGTATAAATAGTGCTTAAATTTACACGGCAAAAATCGTGCGGGGATTCAATGCGACGAGTACCAGAGGTTAAAAATGTTTTGTAATCTAATTGACATGCCGCTTTAAACGACACGACATTCGTCGTTCTAAATGATATCCATGTATTTAATACTTTAGTCTGCTCTTCTCGCAGCCAATCGGCATCGTCAACAAGCACATAAAAGGTTTGTTCCTTATTTGGGCTTGTTTCTGATAATTTTCGGAAAAGTGGAAAAAGGAAGAGTTGATAATTTAACAATCTTTTACCATATGCAGGGAGTTCTTTACAGAACACTAGGCTGTCCAGATAGTCTTGGGACGTAAGCTCAACATTAGTTAGGCAATCAACTACATATTCCAGCTTTTCTTTATTTGTGGACAAACCTTCAGATTTGCCTATACCGTAACCAGCGTCAGCAATATGTTTTGTGACGTGGCTAACGAGAATATTAATCCAACTATCAAACGATTCATCTAAACCGGTCACAAAATCGATAACCTCTTCAAATGCCCTGCAAATCTGGATCGCCAGCATTGTTACTAGCAAATTCTCCGCAATCATTCGTGCTACAGGGCCAGTTAATAACTCCATCTCTGGCATCTGCACATTCGCTTGTTTTACAGGAACGATAATTCCAATAAAGGGGAGCTTAGAAACGTGACAGTTGTTCGCTAGACATCGTGCTGCAGGCGACATGTATCTGAAAAGCATACTTTTACCAGTCCCGCGAGGCCCTTGAATCAAGGTATGCCCAGGCGGAATGAGCTTCAAATATGCTTCATGATCTACGAATTGCGCTACAACCTCTGCAGGCTTTAAACGCTCTGGTGA
>JAVHSF010000248.1:0-1722 GCA_036172035.1 Gallionella sp.
CAAATGCTATCAGCACGCAAGCCCCTCCTGACTCTGGCATGTGTGTCGCTGATTATGTGCAGATTACCTTAACTGCCATCTGCAACGGCTCAGATATTCCGGCTCTTTTTGATCAGATCATAGGCAAGCTGTATTTCTTTTGCCTGCTCGGTCGCCACCGCGATCATGTCTTCCGGCATCCCCTGCCCGATCAGTTTGTCGGGATGATATTGGCTGATCAACTTGCGGTAGGCGCGTTTGACCTCGGCATCCGTGCTGTCCTGCGCGACCCCCAGCGCCTTGTAGGCCTCTTCCAGTGCTGCGGCCTGATTGACCTGCCCACCACCAAAATGGGACTGATTCAGCACCCTGTCCAGCAACTGCCTGAACGCCGCCTGATCATAGCCCAGACGTGCGGCAATATCGGTGAGTAAGGCTTCCTCGGCCGGGTGGAAATGCCCGTCCGCCAGCGCCATCACAATCAGTGAAACCAGCAGCATTTGCGTCAGATTGCGGGTATTACCGCAAACCGAGATGAAACGTTCGTAGCTGGGGGTGAGGTCAAACGCCGGATCGGTTCCCTGTTTGAACCAGACTATCGCCTGTGACCGGTGTTCCGCCGTCATTCCCAGCTTTTGCATGAACCTCTCGACATGATCAATCTCATCCTGCGAGACGTGTCCATCCGCCTTGGCCAGTTTGCCCATCGAAACAAACACCGCTTCCAGGAAAACCGCCTGACGCAGCGCATTCTGCAACGGGTTGATTGCGCCAACGCCATAGTTCCTCATGCGATCAAAAAACGACCCGACCAGCAGCCCCAGCAGCGCGCCGAACAACCCGAAAAAGTAATAACCCACAACGACACCGATCAGCTTGTACAAGACAACTCCAGAATAAATTGTGACGGCGCATTATACCTTCGCCATTGCCAGCGTCATGGAATCAGGCCGCGCATGAAAAAAACAGGGCGACAATTTCGCCAGATGCCCAAAAAATCCGGATATGGCTCACCTATACAGAAATACATAGACTGTTTGGCCTATTGACCGTTGCCCTGCCAGCCGTTACGTTACGCAGCCATTGCAAGTGGTTCATCCGCGCTCCCGCTCCCCAATATCATTATCCAGGAAGCGCCAGTTTACCGTTCCAAACATTATGTAACACAATGATTCAAAAGGTAATTTTTTATTCAGTCTGGTTCGCCCAGCGGGGGCATCACCACGGGCAAAACAGAGTGTGTTTGTCGTTGCCTAACCGCCACCCAGGAGAATAGAACATGAAAAATGAGAAAACGTTATTGTTGATGCGGGACAACGCTGGCCGAGAGGTCGCCGGACTCAAGGAAGCCTTGCGCAAAATATTGGGTAACGCTGCGACAGCCTATCCCGGTTTAACGAGCGGCAATGACTTCAATGCCGACACCGAGACCGCCTTGCGTGCCTGGCAGGCCAGTGTGGGGTTGGTGGCGGACGGTATCGCCGGGCCACGCAGCCTGTCCGCGCTGGGCATTTCGCCGCCCGCGAAGCTGGATATTGAATTAAACAACGCCACGGTAAGCAAACTTTTTCCCTGCACCCGAACCTCCAGCATTGCAAAAAACCTGCCTTATGTGACGGCAGCATTAGCGGCCTCCGGCCTGACGGACGGGGACATGCTCTGCGTCGCATTGGCCACCATAGCTGCCGAAACCGAGGGCTTCGCGCCCATCGCCGAATTACCTTCCCACTTCAACACGCTGCC
>JAVHSF010000248.1:1822-3809 GCA_036172035.1 Gallionella sp.
ACGAGCGACCCGAAAGATTTGCGCGACCGCCCGTATATTCCGCCGCCCCATTCGTTGCCGGAAACGTACCCGGCTGACGACAAAATCAAGGCTTTTATGGGAGCGTATAGCAAGGCTGGACTCATTCTGGACCAGGGGCAAGAGGGCGCTTGCACAGGCTTCGGGCTGGCCTGCGTCATCAACTACCTGCGCTGGAAATCCGCCGGGATGCCAACAAAACTCGAATCGGTCAGCCCGCGCATGTTGTACCACTTCGCCCGTCGTTTCGACGAATACGAGGGTGAAGAGTACGACGGGTCAAGCTGCCGGGGCGCGCTCAAAGGCTGGTATTACAACGGGGTTTGCCGCAAAGACTTATGGACTTACCAGGCGGGCAGCGAAACCCTGCCCCAACCGGGCTGGGATAGCGATGCCATCGAACAGACACTGGGCGTGTATTACCGGATAGACCTCCAGACCCTTACCGACTTGCAGGCAGCCATTCTGGAAGTCGGCGCAATTTACGTTTCTGCCTATACCCATCGGGGGTGGGATACGGTAAAAACCGGCAACAAATCCTCCTCCCATGCCAGCCTGCCGGTGATCGCCTACGACGGAAAACCGTCACGCAGCGGCGGCCATGCTTTCGCGCTGGTGGGTTTCAACCGTGTTGGTTTCATCATCCAGAATTCCTGGGGCAACGGCTGGGGCGCAGGCGGCTTCGCCGTAATCAGCTACGCAGACTGGCTGGCTCACGCCATGGATGCGTGGGTCGCCGCTCTCGGCGTACCGGGTGTCGTATCGGGACGCCTCGCCAGCGACACCGTAAAACCATCCTATAGCGCGGCCAATGCCGCTCACGCCCACTGGTGGGACGAGGATACGGCCTACCGGCACAGCATCGTGCTGGGCAACAATGGTCACGTCAATCACTTTGACAAGCTGGATGAAGTCACCCGCACCTTGCAAAACCAGGCGTGTGTAATGCCGGACAACTGGTTTCGGCAAAACCCGCAACAACCAATAAAACGCCTGGTGATCTACGCCCATGGCGGTCTCAACAGCGAAGCCGACGCGATTCAGCGCGCCCAGGCGATGGGTCGGTATTTTCTGGGCAACGATTGTTACCCGCTATTTCTGGTTTGGAAGTGCGGCCTGCTCGAATCCGTAAAGAATATCCTGGCAGATAACTCCGACTCCGCCACGGCAGGCAAGGCGGGCGGAATCCGCGACTGGATCAATGACAAAATTACCGACCCCATCGTCGAAAAAACCATAGGCCGTCCGTTCGCGCGCCCGCTATGGACTGAAATGAAGGAAAATGCTGAACTGGCGGCTGAAAATGGTCGCGGCGGCGACTTGCTGACCGATGCCTTGCTTGCGCTGGCGGGCAGTTGGGGTAACAGTTTTGAACTGCACCTCATCGGCCATTCCGCCGGTTCCATCATTCTGGGCAGGCTATTGGGCAATCTGAAGCGTAAAGACCTTACCCGGTATATCAAGACCGTACACCTGTACGCACCCGCCTGTACCGTCTCCTTCGCCAATCGCTACTATGCCCCGCACGAAGAAATCATGAACAGACTGTATCTGAACATTCTGGCAGACCAACAGGAACGAGACGACAACGTGGCCTACCTCTACCAGAAATCCCTGCTTTATTTTGTTTCCAACGCGCTGGAATCCGATGCCCATATCCCCATCCTGGGACTGGCAAATGTCTACGATCCAGACTTCGACGGCTGGGATGGCACGTCAGATACCGGCGAAGCCCTAAGCAACTGGCGCAACGCGATGGAAATCAGCAAACTGCAAAAACGCCTGACCATCCATGGCGGAGAGAAATTTATTGCCCGAAGAGGGAATGGTGCGGAGATACCGGAAAAAGCCGATAGCCCGTCGCACGGCGGCTTCGACAACAATATAGAAGTCATCGGCAAAACGCTGGAGCGTATCACCGGCATGGAGACACTCAAACTGCCGGTTGATGACCTGGTCGGATTCTAGG
>JAVHSF010000249.1:0-3791 GCA_036172035.1 Gallionella sp.
GCCACGGCGGCGGTTTCGGTGCGCAGCACGCGCGCGCCCAGGCGTACCGGCGTAAAGCCGCACAGCAGCGCCGATTCGCTCTCGGCCTGCGAAAAACCGCCTTCCGCGCCGATCAGCAAAAGTGCTTTTTCAGACGGTTTGGGCTGGCTGTGCAGCGACACGGAACCTTGTGGCAACAATATGAATTTGCTGATATTTACTTTGCGCATCTGGTGCAGCCAGGACATGATGTCCTGCGGCGGGTAGATCACCGGCAGCACATTGCGCCCGCATTGTTCGCAGGCAGAGATGGCGACCTGTTGCCAGTGCGCCATGCGCTTTTCGGCGCGTTCGGCAGAGAGTCTGGCGACGCTGCGTTCGGTGTCCAGCGGCTGGATTTCGGTCACACCCAGTTCGGTGGCTTTCTGGATTACCCAGTCCATCTTTTCGCTGCTGGACAAGGCTTGTGCCAGTAGCGTGGGCAGCGGCGATTCGCGGTCGGCGGCGATTTGGCGGAGGTCGCTGATGACGACATTCTTGCTGCTCAGGTCATCAATGACCCCGTGGCATTCATGACCTTCGCCATCGAAAAGTTGTACTTCCGTACCTTCGCGCAGGCGCAGCACCCGGCTGGCGTGGTGCGCCGCATCGGGCGGCAAATTGAACGAACCCTGGTCAGGGAGCGGAGGCGGACAATAAAAACGCGGCATGATGAAGGGGGTGGGTCGTCAGGATGGGCGTGATAATATACCGCCTCCCAATTTTTTGTCAGGAGTATGAAATGGTCAGCTTGCAACCTCCGCTGTGCGATTTCGGCTGGAAGGCGTTGGATTTTGATTTGCCGGGCGTGGATGGGGTGCGTTATAACCTCGCAAATGCCCGGGGAAAAAACGGACTTCTGGTGATGTTTATCTGCAATCATTGCCCCTATGTGAAATCCATCCGCGACCGTTTGGTGCGCGACACGCGTGAGTTGCAGCCGCTCGGCATCAACAGCATCGCCATCATGTCCAACGATCCGGCGGAATATGCCGAAGATTCGTTTGATAACATGCAGCGGGTCGCGCAGCAGTACGGGTATCCTTTCCCTTATGTGTGGGACGAGACGCAACAGGTGGCAAAAGATTACGGCGCGGTTTGCACGCCGGATTTTTTTGGTTTTAACGCCAACCTGGAGCTGCAATATCGCGGTCGTCTGGATGCCTCGCGCAAGGAAGCGGTGGCGGATGCGCCGCGCGACCTGTTCGAGGCGATGCGGCAAGTCGCAAAGAGCGGACAAGGGCCGCGCGAGCAGATCGCCAGTATGGGTTGCTCCATTAAGTGGCGGCACGATTGATGGACAAGTTGGGTGGACGAACCCTAGAAAGGCGCAGTATGTCGAGAACGGGCACATTTGGAATGAGCGCTTTGCTCAAGGCGACGGTGGCAGCCGTT
The DNA here is from genome assembly GCA_036172035.1 of Gallionella sp. GTDB lineage: Bacteria > Pseudomonadota > Gammaproteobacteria > Burkholderiales > Gallionellaceae > Gallionella. The sequence continues at coordinate 1,414 of JAVHSF010000249.1, forward strand.
AAATTGGTCGCCGCAGAAGAAGTTATGCCGCGTTATATGAAAGTGGCGCATCAGCGTAAAAGCGATGGCAGCCTTTGTACCGAGGCGGATATTGCCACGCAGTCCGCGCTGGTACGCAAGTTGCAATCGTTTTGCAATGTGCCGGTGCTGGGCGAGGAAATGGCTGAGGCCGATCAGCAGTCCATCTGGCAAACGGCTCAGGATGGGCTGTGGTGCATAGACCCGATAGATGGTACGTCCAACTTTGTGCGCGGCCTGCCCTATTTCGCCATATCGGTCGCATTCATGCGTCAGGGCAAGACGGTATTGGGCGTGGTGTATGACCCGGTGGCCGATGAAATGTTTGCCGCCGAAGCAGATAAGGGCGCTTACCTGAACGGTGACAAATTATTTGGTCGTGCAACGGTGGCGACGACCATGGAGGAGGCGCTTGCCAGCGTGGATTTGAAGCGGCTCGATGCCAAACTGGCCGCCAGCCTGGCAAGCCATCCCCCTTACGCTTCGCAGCGTAATTTTGGTGCCAGTGCGCTGGATTGGTGCTATACCGCCGCCGGGCGTTACGACCTGTATTTGCACGGCGGACAAAAGCTGTGGGATTACGCGGCGGGTTCGCTGATTCTGACGGAAACGCTGGGTCATGCCTGTTGCATCGAGAACGACGATTTTGCGGCGGGCGATGTCTGGCAGCGTTCGGTGATTGCAGCGCGCAGCCCAGCCATGCTGGCCGAATGGAGAGACTGGATTCGGGCGCAGGCGTGATTATCCCGGGAGTCTGTCGGATTTGAAGCGGATGGGTGATTGCACCAAAACTTAAAAAGTTATTTATAATCATGCTGTTAGATTTTTTTCGAGCGGTCAACTGGCGTTGCCAGGATTAGGGAAATACCTTGAAAATACTGATATTGGGTGCGGGACAGGTGGGTTCTACCGTTGCGGAAAGCCTGGTGGGCGAGGCCAACGACATCACGGTGGTGGATTCGGATGGTGCGAAGCTGGCCTCGTTGCAGGAGCGCCTGGACTTGCGCACGCTAACCGGTAATGCCTCCCATCCCGGGGTTCTCGAACAGGCAGGTATCGCCGACACGGACATGTTGCTGGCGGTTACGCAAAGCGATGAAGTCAATATGGTGGCCTGCAAAATTGCGGCCAGTCTCTACAACACGCCGACGCGCATTGCCAGGATTCATTCAGCCGATTTTCTGGCACGCCCGGAACTGTTCAATAAAGACAATTTCTGTGTGGATTTTTCGATATGTCCCGAGCAGATTCTGACCGATTACATCAGTAAGCTGGTCGAGTTTCCCGAGGCATTGCAAGTATTGCGCTTTACGCAGGGCAAGGTATCGCTGGTGGCGGTACGCGCGTTTCAGGGCGGGCCGCTGGTGGGGCAGCCGCTCAGTTTGCTGCACGACCATATGCCCAATGTAGACGCGCGCGTGGCGGCGATCTTCCGTAAGGATAGCCCGCTCATCCCTCAGGGGAATACTGTGATCGAGGAGGGTGATGAAGTGTTTTTTATTGCCGCGACCGAGAGTATCCGTAGCGTGCTGGGTGAAATGCGCCGCATGGACAGACCCACCAAGCGGGTGATGATCGTCGGTGGTGGCAACATCGGATGCCGGCTGGCCAAGGCGCTGGAACATGACTATCAGGTCAAGCTGATCGAGTTCAACAAGCACGCCAGCGAGAAATTGGCGGGTGAGTTGACCAATACGCTGGTGCTGCATGGCGATGGTACGGACGAGAAGCTGATGCAGCAGGAGAATATCGGCGAGGTGGACGTGTTCTGCGCGCTGACCAATGACGACGAAAACAACATCATGTCATCGTTGTTGGCCAAGCAGGGCGGCGCGCGCAAGGTCATCGCGCTGATCAACCGCAGCGCCTACGTTGATTTGGTGCAGGGCGGCAAGATAGACATTGCGCTATCTCCGGCGCATGTCACGATTGGTTCGCTGCTGGCATATGTGCGCCTCGGCGATGTGGCAGCGGTACACTCCCTGCGTCGTGGCGCGGCTGAAGCGCTGGAACTGGTGGCGCACGGCGACCGCAAGTCTTCCCGGGTGGTAGGTCGGCGCATCGAAGAGATAGACCTGCCTGCGGGCGCGACGATAGGTGCGCTGGTGCGTGGCGAGCAGGTCATCATGGGGCATCACGACGTGGTGGTCGAGGCAGAAGATCATGCTATTGTGTTCGTGGTTAACAAAAAAATGGTTTCCAGAATCGAGCGGCTGTTTCAGGTGAACGTGGGTTTCTTCTGACGAGCCGAGTGCCAATCTTCCTTGTGATATATTGTTCGGGCAGGTGGATAGTCAGCGTGCCGAATTTGTTGACCACGCGATTCAAATGGTTTTGGTGCTTGTCACATGCATAAAAAG
>JAVHSF010000250.1:0-3756 GCA_036172035.1 Gallionella sp.
TGATTTAATGGGCTGGTTCAATCAAATTCAACACGTAACTGCGACATAGCCAAAACATTGCTCACCCGGTTTGGTTGCCTGTTGGGGCGGATCGGGTCAGCCCTATCGGTTTTTCCTTCTGGAGGTATTTTTGCGGCTTACCGCTTTGTGCGCGCTTGCGTATTTCCGGGAGACGCTGCGTGTCGTTGTTGAACGGGATTTAATGGCTACGGTGTTTTTAACGATGGTGAGCGTTTGACCGGCATTGACGTTTCTGATTTGACCATTCCAGTTCCTTAGCATGGTGAGGCTGACACGGTAAAACCTGGCTATTTTGCTCAGTGTTTCACCCCGCAAGACCCGGTGCTGGATGGAATGTTCGTTGTCAATGCCAGACTTTGTCTGGAAGGGGTTCAGTTGCATGTTGAACGCCGTGAACGGGCCTGTTTCGTCGCCTGCTTCGCTGTTGAGCGGAACCAGCAGCGTGTCGCCGGAATTCAAATGGCTGTGCGCTGACATACCGTTCGCTTCTTGCAATTTTTCCGTGGAAAGACCAAAGCGTGCCGCGAGGTTGGCTAGTACTTCGCCTTTTTTGATTTGATAGGCTTGCCAGCTTAGCAGTGGCTTGTCGTAGCTTTCCAGGTTGTTCAGAAAAGTCTCGATTTTGTCCATGGGCAGCAAAATATGATCGCTGTTGCTCTGCAAGATCACGGGGCGATTGTGTGCCGGATTCAGTGCGATGAACTCATCTTTAGTCATGTCAGCCAACTGTGCGGCGAGTTGCACGTCCATGTGTTTTGCCGTGGAAACGGAGGCGAAATAGGGTTCGTTGGCGATGGGCTGAAAGGACAGGCCATAGCTGGCAGGATGGGCGATGATGTTTTTGATGGCCAGTAGCTTCGGAACATAATTGCTTGTTTCATCTGGCATTTTCAGGCTTGAATAATCGGTCGGCAGGCCAAGTCTGCGGTTGCGTTCCTGAGCGCGTGATACCGAACCTTCTCCCCAGTTATAGGCGGCGAGCGCCAATTGCCAGTCGCCAAACATGTCGTGCAACTTTTGCAGATAATCCAGAGCGCCGGTAGTAGCGCTGATGATGTCGCGGCGACCGTCATACCACCAGTTTTGCTGCAAGCCGAAATTTTTGCCCGTTGAGGGAATGAATTGCCAGATGCCCGATGCGCTGCTGGTCGAGTAGGCGATGGGGTTGTAAGCGCTTTCTATCATCGGCAGCAGCGCGATTTCACTGGGCATGCCGCGACGTTCGACTTCGTTGGTAATGTAATAAAGATAAAGGCTGGCGCGGCTCATCATGCGCGCAACGTACTCGGGACGGCTGGCATACCACTGCTCATGTTTGGCAATCAGCGGGCTGTCCAGATCGTTCATGGCGAAGCCGTTGCGCACGCGTTGCAATAGATCCCCTTTTTCCGGGTCGTCGCCTTGGATAATGACCAGGTTGACATTGCGGGCGGTGGAAAGGGTTTGCGGAGCAGTTTGGCTGGGTACGGTGGCGCTCGTGGAGAGCGGCTCTTCTGCCTGCGCGGAGGTGGAAATTGCCACGATTGCCAGCAGAATCGAAATCATCAATTTAATCAATGGCACAGGCGCAGCTCCGGGGGAGTGGAAAAACTTGGCGATGATAGTCGAATTGGGGTGTCAAGGTCAAATGCAGGATGGAGGATGGAGAATGGAGGGCATCACCACGAATGGATTAAAACAGCACTTCCCCAAATTCGCCCGAACCTCCATCCTCAGTCCTCGTTCCTGTCCCTATTTCACCGCATTTTTCAATTGTTCCAGAATCGCGGGGTTTTCCAGCGTTGAAATGTCCTGGGTGATTTCTTCGCCTTTTGCCAGCGTGCGCAACAGGCGGCGCATGATCTTGCCCGAGCGCGTCTTGGGCAGATTGTCGCCGAAACGGATTTCGTCCGGTTTGGCGATAGGCCCGATTTCCTGGGCGACCCAGTTGCGCAGGTCGGCGGCGATCGCGCGGATATTTGCCGGGTCGGCGGGTAAGGCGCCCTTCAGTACGACGAAAGCGACCACGGCTTCACCCTTGATTTCATGCGGTTTTCCGACTACGGCGGCTTCTGCGACCAGCGGGTTGGCAACCAGTGCGGATTCGATCTCCATGGTACCCAGACGGTGGCCGGAGACATTCAGCACATCGTCTATGCGCCCCATGATCCAGAAGTTGCCGTGCTCGTCGCGTCGGGCAGAATCGCCTGCCAGGTAGGCACCACGCATTTCTTCCGGGAAGTAGGAGGTTTTGTAACGTTCAGGGTCGCCCCAGATGGTGCGTATCTGTGAAGGAAAGGGGCGCTTGATGACCAGAAAGCCGCCTTGTTGGTCGTGTACGTCTTCGCCCGTTTCGTTGACGATGGCCGCCATGATGCCGGGCAGCGGCAAGGTGCAGCTTCCCGGCATGGTGGCCACGGCACCGGGCAGCGGGGCGATCATATGGCAGCCGGTTTCGGTCTGCCACCAGGTATCTACGATGGGGCAGCGCGCCTGACCCACGGTGTGGTAATACCACATCCAGGCTTCCGGGTTGATCGGTTCGCCTACCGTACCCAACAGGCGCAGGCTGGATAAGTCATATTTTTTCGGCAGGTCGCCGCCCAGCTTGATGAGCGAGCGTATCGCGGTGGGGGCAGTGTAGAAGGTGGTGACTTTGTGATCCTGGATCATTTTCCAGAAACGTCCAGCATCGGGATGAGTGGGTATGCCCTCGAAAATCACTTGCGTTGCGCCCATCGCCAGCGGGCCGTAAGCCACATAGCTGTGGCCGGTGATCCAGCCCACGTCGGCGGTACACCAGAACACGTCGCTGTCCTTGTAGTCGAACACCCATTGCATCGAGACCATCGTACCCAGCAGGTAGCCGCCGCTGGAATGCTGTACGCCTTTGGGTTTGCCGGTCGAGCCGGAGGTGTAGAGAATGAACAGCGGGTGTTCCGCACCCACCCATTCCGGTTCGCATTCGGCGGACTGGTCTGCCAGCAGATCGTGCCACCAGATGTTGTTGTCGGCGTTCCATGCTATGTCGCAGCCCGCGCGTTTATAGACAATGACGCTGTGTACCATCGCGCAACCGCCCAGCGCCAATGCTTCATCCACCGCCGGTTTAAGCGGCATTACCCGTCCGCCGCGCATCTGCGCATCGGCGGTAATCACCGCAGTAGCCTCGGCATCGGTGATGCGCTCATGCAGGCTCTTGGCGGAAAAGCCGCCGAACACCACCGAGTGAATCGCGCCGATGCGCGCGCAGCTTTGCATCGCAATCACCGCTTCGATGCTCATCGGCATGTAAATGATGACGCGATCGCCTTTTTTGATGCCGCGCGACTTCAGGCCGTTGGCAAACCGGCAGACGCGTTCGTGCAAGTCGCGGTAGTTGATTTTGGTCACCTGGCCGTCATCCGCCTCGAAGATAATGGCGGTCTTGCCGGGCTGGCTGGCGAGATGGGTGTCCAGACAATTGTAGGAAACATTCAGCTCGCCATCTTCAAACCACTTGTAAAAGGGTGCTGCGCTTTCGTTCAGCACTCGCGTGAAAGGCTTTTTCCATTGCAAGGTTTCCCGCGCCAGCCGGCTCCAAAAACCGCTGTAGTCATGCTCCGCCTCGGCACATAGCGCCCGATAAGCCGCCATTCCAGAAACATTGGCCTGTTTGACGAAGGTGTCGGAAGGGGTAAAAACGCGGGTTTCTTGCATTACTGACTGGATGCTGGACATGCGAACTCCTTGAGTTAAAGGTTGCTGTTTTCCGGT
>JAVHSF010000251.1:0-3755 GCA_036172035.1 Gallionella sp.
GCACCCTGCCGAACCCGGATTGCGCGCCGGACGATACGCCGAACCGCTTCTACGCTTACGGCGTGGTGGCGCGGCTGGCTTTGCTGGCGGCCTCGCTTGAGTTGGAGGCGATGGGAGCGTGAGGTATTTCATCGCTTTGTGCGTGGCGCTGATGTTGGGCGGATGCGGTGGCAAAGAGCCTTTGTATCAGGAGCAGGGCTATGTGTTCGGCACGTTGGTGGAAGTCAGTGTCTATGGCGAACCGGAAGCGCGCGCCAAGCGGGCGGTCGCCGATGTGCTGCATGAATTTCAGCGTCTGCACGACATGCTGCACGCCTGGAAGCCTTCCGAATTGAGCGCGTTGAACGCGGCATTGGCCAAGGGCGAAAGCAGGACGGTTACGCCTGAACTGGCGGCGATGCTGCGAGACGCGGCACGGCTGTCACAACAATCGCAGGGCTTGTTCAATCCGGCTATCGGCGGGCTGGTGGAGGTGTGGGGGTTTCATGCCGACGAGTTCAAACCGGTGCAGCCGGACGAAAAGCGTGTCGCGCAATGGGTGGCAGGCAACCCGCAGATGAGCGACATGGTTTTTCTCCCCCCGCTCCCGGGAGAGGGGACGGGTGAGAGGGTGGGCAGCAACAATAAAGCTGTCCAGCTTGATCTGGGCGGCTATGCCAAGGGCTACGCGCTGGATCGGGCTGCCGGATTGTTGAAAAAGCGGGGTATCCATAACGCGCTGATCAACATCGGTGGCAACATTCTCGCGCTGGGGCAGCACGGCGAACGCCCGTGGCGCGTCGGCATTCAGCATCCGCGCCAGTCGGGCGCACTGGCTACGCTGGAATTGCGTGACGGCGAAGCCATCGGCACCTCGGGCGACTACCAGCGTTATTTCATGTTGGGCGGCAAGCGTTACTGCCACCTGATAGACCCGCGTAACGGGCATCCGGTGCAGGGCGTGCAGGCGGTGACGGTGTTGACGCGCGGGCTGCGCGCCGGGGTGTTGTCGGACGTGGTTTCCAAGCCTTTGTTCGTTGCGGGCGCGCAGGGTTGGCGGGCGGCCTCCGTACAGATGGATGTGCCGGAAGCGATGCTGGTGGATGCGCGAGGCGTGATTCATCTCACCCGTACCCTGCGGGAAAGACTAGAATTCAGCGACAAAAAATTATCGCTTCAGGTGGAATAGCGGGCTGTAGCCATCACGCGTAACGGGCATGAGAGGAGATTGAATTGGTCGGAATCCTGTTGGTAACACACAATACGCTGGGCGCTAGTTTGGCGGATTGCGTCGCGCATGTGCTGGGCGCAGCTCCCAAAAATCTTAAAGTGTTGTCGGTGCTGGCCGAAGACGATCCGCAGCACAAGCTGGTCGAAGGCGAGGAACTTATCAAGGAACTCGATAACGGCAGCGGGGTGCTGATTCTGGCTGACGTGTTCGGCGCGACACCCAGCAATATCGGACGGAAACTTTGCCATCTGGAGCGCGTGGAAGGGGTCGCCGGGGTCAATTTGCCGATGCTGTTGCGCGTGGTGTGTTCGTCCAACAACACTTTGCCGGAACTGGCCAACCTCGCGGTCGAAGGTGGCCGCGAATGCATCGTTCATATGGAGCACTAACATGCAACAGGAAGTACTGATTATCAACAAGCTCGGCCTGCACGCACGCGCCTCGGCCAAACTCACCCAGCTTGCCGGCAGCTTTAAATGCGAAGTGATGTTGTCGCGCAACAATCGCCGGGTGAACGCCAAGAGCATCATGGGGGTGATGATGCTGGCGGCGGCCAAGGGTTCGACCATCAGCATCGAAACGCTGGGCGCGGACGAGAGCGCAGCGATGGAAGCGATACTGGCGCTGATCAATGACCGTTTCGGGGAAAGCGAATGAGTTTTTCGCTGCATGGCATTGCTGTTTCCAGCGGGATCGCAATCGGTTACGCGCATCTCATCTCGCACACTTCGCTGGAGGTCGCGCATTATGTGTTGCCCAGGCAGTTTATCCGTGAAGAGATCGCACGCTTTGATGTTGCCCTGCAAGCCACGCGCAATGAGTTCGCCGGTTTGCGCAGCAATCGGCCCAGTTATGCTGCTGCCGAATTCGATGCCTTCCTCGAATTGCACCAGATGATACTGGATGACCCGCTGCTCAGCGTCGAGCCGCGCGAGATGGTGGAGCGCGAACGTTGCAATATCGAGTGGGCGATCAAGGTACAGACCGATGCGCTGGTGGCACAATTCGACGAGTTCGAGGATGCTTACCTGCGCGAGCGGCAGGCTGATGTGAAGCAGGTCGCCGAACGTTTGCTCAACCAGCTTTACGGCCAGCCCGGCCATCAGCCGAGCTCTGCGCGCCATGACATTGAAACCATTCTGGTGGCGCATGACCTGAGTCCCGCCGATTTGATCCAGTTCAAGCCGCAGCAATATGCCGCTTTTGTCACCGATGTCGGCAGTGCCACCTCGCACACCGCGATTGTCGCGCGCAGCCTGAATACGCCGTGCGTGGTCGGTCTGCACCATGCGCGCGAGCTGATCCGCGAAGACGACCTGCTGATCCTGGACGGTGAGCAGGGCGTGATGATAATCAATCCAGACAAGGCGATACTTGCCGAATACAAGCTGCTGCAAAGCGAATGGGAGCTGGAGCGCAAGAAGCTGAAAAGGCTGCGCGGCGCACGCGCCAACACCCTGGACGGAGTGATTATTGAATTGCACGCCAACATCGAAAAGCCCGCTGACATTGCCGAGGTCAAGGAAAATGGCGCGACCGGCATCGGCCTGTTTCGCAGCGAATTTCTGTTCCTGGGGCGTGATGAATTGCCGGGCGAGGAAGAGCAATTCGAGGCTTACCGGGCTGTCGCCGAAGGCATGAAAAACCAGCCGGTCACTATTCGCACCTTTGATCTGGGAGCGGACAAACAAATCAAGGGCGTAGAGCGCGTCGCCAATAATCCCGCGCTGGGATTGCGAGCAATACGTTTGTGTCTGTCCGAACCGCAGTTGTTTCGCACCCAGTTGCGCGCCCTGCTGCGCGCCACGCATTACGGCGACATCAAAATTCTGATACCGATGCTGTCCTGTGTGTCGGAACTCAACCAGACCTTGCAGTTCATCGCCGCGACCAGACAAAGTCTGGATGATGAAGGGATTCCCTACAACAAAGGGGTCAAGATCGGCGGCATGATCGAAGTACCCGCCGCCGCGCTGGCGTTGAGCGTGTTTGCCAGGCAGTTGGATTTTCTGTCCATCGGCACCAACGATTTGATCCAATACACGTTGGCGATAGACCGCACCGACGAAGACGTGGCGCATCTGTATGACCCGCTGCACCCCGCCGTGCTGCAACTGCTGGCACACGTCATCGGCGTTTGCAACAAGCTGGATGTACCGGTGTCGGTATGCGGCGAAATGGCGGGTGAGGTCGCCTACACCCGCTTGTTCCTGGGTATGGGGTTGCGCCAGTTCTCGATGTTTTCCGCTCAGGTGCCGACCATCAAGCAGCGCGTTCTGTCCACCAGCCTGCCGGAGATCGCCGCACTGACGCAGAAAATCCTGCGTGCCGACGACCCGCTGAAAATTCGCGATTTGCTGGACAAGCTGAATGCCTGAAGTGCATAAATTACTCCCTGCGCGGGTTCGCGCTGAATTGACACATCGGGCGAAAACACGGAAACTGCGCGCTGTGCCGATTTGACATCAGCTTGCGGGGCACGTTAAAAATTCCAGCTAAAGCGTGGCAACCCGTTTTGGCACAAGCTGAGCGGGTTTTTTATTGG
>JAVHSF010000252.1:0-3739 GCA_036172035.1 Gallionella sp.
TACGGCAAGATGGAAGGTGAAGGCGACGACAAGGTTATCGCTTACATGATCGAACGCGACGAATGCCAGGGTCCTATTTACTTCCAGAAATGGTATGGCATGAAGCCGACCGCACCTATCGTTTCCGGCGGTATGAATGCGCTGCGTCTGCCTGGTTTCTTCGCCAACCTGGGTCACGGCAACGTGATCAACACGGCGGGTGGCGGTTCTTACGGTCACATTGACTCTCCGGCAGCAGGCGCGATTTCCCTGCGTCAGGCTTATAACTGCTGGAAAGAAGGCGCTGACCCGATCGAATACGCCAAGGAACATAAAGAGTTCGCTCGTGCCTTCGAGTCGTTCCCCAAGGATTCCGACAAGCTGTTCCCGGGCTGGCGCGAAAAATTGGGCGTACACAAGTAAGCTGCCCAGCAAGATGCAAGTTCAGGCTGTATCGTTGTAACAAAAACGCGCCCCCACTTGCTGGGGGCGTTTTTTTCCCCAATTCAATTCCCTCACCCGGCAGGGAGGGGGTGCAGTCAAAAATCTACCCCTGTCATGGCTTTTTCTCTGAGAAGGGGGAAGGCGTTGTCACTTTGGAGTTAATGATGGTTAACATAGATCAATACAAGGTTCACACAGAGCCGTTCTATCAGGCGCAAGGCGATGAAGTCGCGTTGTATGAAGCCGCCTACGCCGCGCGGCTACCCGTGATGGTAAAAGGCCCGACGGGTTGCGGCAAATCGCGCTTTGTCGAATACATGGCGTGGAAGCTGAACAAGCCGCTGATTACCGTAGCGTGCAACGAAGATATGACCGCCAGCGACCTGGTCGGGCGTTATCTGCTGGATGCCAACGGCACGCGCTGGCTGGATGGTCCGCTGACCACGGCGGCGCGCATCGGCGCGATCTGCTATCTGGACGAAATCGTCGAGGCGCGCCAGGACACCACGGTGGTGATCCATCCGCTGACCGACCATAGACGCACCCTGCCGCTTGATAAAAAAGGCGAATTGATTCAAGCAGATGCTGATTTTCAGTTGGTGATTTCCTACAATCCCGGCTACCAGAATTTGATGAAGGATTTGAAGCAATCCACCAAGCAACGTTTCACTGCGTTCGAGTTTGATTACCCGGATACGGTTACCGAGGTGGCGATTTTGAGCCAGGAAGCGGGCATCGAAAGCGGTCTCGCCGCACAGTTGGTCAAGATCGGCCAGACGGCGCGCAACCTGAAGGGACACGGGCTGGATGAAGGCATCTCGACGCGGCTGCTGGTTTACGCGGCAACCCTGATCAAGGGTGGCGTTGTGCCGCAAGCCGCCTGCCGTATGGCGCTGGTGCGCCCGATTACCGACGATGCGGATATTCGCGACACCCTGGATCATGCGATTGATGCGGTGTTTGCCTGATGTGGAGTGCTGCGGCGTGTCGCAGCCCTGGAACTTGATAGGGAGTGTTGCGACACGTCGCAGCCTTGAACGCGCAGACTCGTCTGCGCACCCCGGAAAGAAATCATGAAAGCCATCCCAGAGGAATTGGAAGTCTATTGGCAACAACTCGCCTGCGCTTTCCCGCGCGTGGCCGAGGTGTTCCCGGAGTGTATGCAAGCCGCGCTGGTAAATTTGTCAGCCGACGGGGTGGCAAGCTACATCGAACACGCGCGTTTTTTGGGCAAGATGGGGCGCGGCGCAGAACCGATCCTGATTTTTCTGGAAGAGTGGCCGGAGGTCGCCAAAAAGGTCGGCGAGGAGACGCTGCCCGACCTCGTGACATTCATCCAGAAGATGGGGAAGTCGCCGAATGGCAAGGCCATTGCGCCATTCCTGCAATCGTTGCCGATGACCTCGCGCAGGCTGCATTCGCACGAACAATTGCGCGATTATCTGGCTATCGCGCTGGATATGATGGAGCGCACCACCGGTTCGGTGCATGGCATACACCAGACTTTCCCCAGCCCCGGTTTGCCGGAGATGTTCAGGCAGATTGGGACGTTGCTCAGCCAACTGTCTTTGGTCGGACTGAAGAGCTGGGTGGATTACGGGGTGCGCTATTACAACGACCACCCGGATCGTCAGATCGAATACTTCGGCCTGCAATCGGCAGACAGCCGCGCCGTGTTGCAGCGCGAACGTCACGGCACGCTGCTGGTGGATAACGAGCGCAAGCTGAATCTGTATCTGCGCGGGCTGTGGCAGGATGAGGACATGCTGATTCCTTATTCCAGCGCGTTCGATGAGTTGCGCAAACCCGTGCCGTATTACGATAGCCTGGGGATCCGCCTGCCGGATGTGCATGACGATTGGCTGCGCCCCGAATCAACGGAGCGCGTTTCCGGTCTGAACCGCTACCGTGCGACACTGGCGCATATCGCCGCTCATCGGCGCTGGACGAAAGCGGTGATTGCCGACAACTTGAGTCCGTTCCAGCGCATGGCGGTGGAATTTCTGGAAGACAGCCGGGTGGAATATCTGGCGATGCGCGAATATCCCGGTTTGCGCCGGTTGTTCATGGCGCTGCACCCGATCCCGCAGGAGCAGGCTTGCGATGTGGCAATCCAGTCCGGCGTACGTCACCGCCTGGCGATGCTGTCGCGTGCGATACTCGACCCGGATCACCCCTACCGAAATCCGCAAATCATCGAGTTTGTCGGGCGTTTTCACGCCCTGATGGAAAAAAGCGCAGCCAGCACGCAGGCGATGGTTGATCTGGCGATCCCGTTCATCGTGCAAACGCGGCTAAAAAGCGACAATTTCGCCAATACCTATTTCACGGATACCGAAGTGGATTACCGCGATGATAACCGCCAGATGTGGCAATTCATCGAACCCGACGACGAGGATGAGTCGGCGCATGAAGCGCGCCAACTGGAACCCGGCAACGAGACCAGCGCGCTGCCGCCGCGCCATTATCACGAGTGGGATTACAACAATCAAAGCTATCGCCCGGACTGGGTGAGCGTGTACGAAAGCCTGCATCCGTCCGGCAATGCGGCGGTGATAGACAGGTTGCTGGAAAAACATGCGGCGCTGGAAAAACGCCTGAAGCGGCTGATGGATTTGCTCAAGCCGCAGAATAAAGTGCGCATCCGTTATCAGGAGGAAGGGAGCGAGCTTGATCTGGACGTGGCGATACGCTCGCTGATTGACTATAAAAGTGGCTCGCAACCCGACCCGCGCATCAACATGAGCCACCGCAACGACGGGCGCAATATCGCGGTGATGTTGTTGCTCGATATGTCGGCATCGCTCAACGAAAAAGCGGCGGGCAGCAGTCAGACCATCCTGGAATTGAGTCAGGAGGCCGTGTCGCTGCTTGGTTCGGCAGTCGAAAAGCTGGGCGACCCGTTGGCCATCGCCGGGTTTCATTCCAATACGCGGCACGATGTGCGCTATTTGCACGTCAAAGGCTACAACGAACCGTGGGATGATGCGGTGAAAGGTCGGCTGGCGGCGATGGAGGCGAGCTATTCCACGCGCATGGGGGCGGCGATGCGTCATGCCGCGCACTATCTGGAGAAGCAGGCCGCCGACAAGAAACTGATGCTGATCCTCACGGATGGCGAGCCTGCCGACATTGACAGCAAGGATGGACGCGTGCTGATCGAAGATGCGCGGCAAGCCGTCAAGGAGTTGGATCAGCAGGGAATCTACGCCTATTGCATCAATCTCGACCCCAAGGCGGATGAGTACGTGAAGGATATTTTTGGCAAGCAGTACACAATCATTGATAAAGTCTCCGAATTGCCAGAAAAGCTGCC
>JAVHSF010000253.1:0-2461 GCA_036172035.1 Gallionella sp.
CAGCCATTCAACATGAAAATCAGCGTCAGGAAGAGCACATCGAGCTGATCGCCTCGGAAAACTACACCAGTCCGGCGGTGATGGAAGCACAGGGCAGCAAGTTGACCAACAAGTACGCCGAAGGGTATCCGGGCAAGCGTTACTACGGCGGTTGCGAATATGTGGACGTGGCGGAACAGCTGGCCATAGACCGCGCCAAGGCGCTGTTTGGCGCGGAATATGCCAACGTGCAGCCGCATTCCGGCTCGCAGGCGAATCAGGCGGTGTATGTTTCCGTGCTGAAACCGGGCGACACCATCCTGGGTATGTCACTGGCGCATGGCGGTCATTTGACGCACGGTGCATCGGTGAACATCAGCGGCAAGCTGTACAACGCCATCCAGTACGGCCTGAACGACAAGGAAGAAATTGACTACGACGAAGTGCAGCGTCTGGCGACAGAACACAAGCCCAGGATGATCGTGGCCGGCGCTTCCGCCTACGCGCTGGTAATAGACTGGAAGCGTTTCCGGCAGATTGCCGACAGCGTCGGCGCGTATCTGTTCGTGGACATGGCGCACTATGCCGGGCTGATTGCGGCGGGCGTGTATCCTTCTCCAGTCGGCATCGCCGATTTCGTCACTACCACCACACACAAGACTTTACGCGGCCCGCGCGGCGGCCTGATTCTGGCCAAGGCGGAACACGAACGGGCGCTGAACTCGGCGATTTTCCCCTGCCTGCAAGGCGGTCCGCTGATGCACGTTATCGCCGCCAAGGCGGTTGCCTTCAAGGAAGCGGGCAGCAAGGAATTCAAGGTTTACCAGATTCAAGTGGTCGAAAATGCGCGCGTCATGGCCAAAGTGTTGCAAGCGCGCGGTCTGCGCATCGTCTCGGGTCATACCGACAGCCATGTGTTCCTGGTTGATTTGCAAGCCAAGAATTTGACCGGCAAGGATGCCGAAGCGGCACTCGGTCGCGCGCATATCACCGTCAACAAAAACGCCATCCCGAACGACCCGCAAAAACCCTTCATCACTTCCGGCATCCGTGTCGGCAGCCCGGCGATGACCACTAGGGGGTTTAAGGAGTTGGAAGCGGAGCAGCTTGCCAACCTGATCGCCGACGTGCTGGATGCGCCGAACGATGAGGCCGTGATTGCGCGCGTGGCGGATGAAGTGAAGAAGCTGACTGCGAAATTCCCGGTGTATGGCGCCTAAAGCAGGACTGAGGACTAAGGTACGAGGTCTGAGGTTGGCGGTGTGCCGCCATTACTTAGTCCTCAGCACTCGTTCCTCAGTCCTGATGTCAAGATGAAATGTCCCTTCTGTAAAGGTCACGACACCCAGGTGGTAGATACCCGCGAGAGCGAGGAGGGCGACAGCATCCGCCGCCGCCGCCGCTGCGTGTCGTGCGACAAACGCTTCACCACTTACGAAACGGTGGAGTTGCGTATGCCGCAGGTGGTCAAGCAGAGCGGGATGCGCAGCGAGTTCGATGCGGAAAAATTGCGTACCAGTTTCAAACGCGCCTTGCACAAGCGTCCGGTTTCGACCGAGGCGGTAGAGGCGGCGCTGGATCGTGTCATTCAGCAGTTGTGTGCGCTGGGCGAACGAGAGGTCGGTTCGCGCCAGGTGGGCGAACTGGTGATGCAGGAATTGTTGAAGCTGGACAAGGTCGCTTACATCCGTTTCGCCTCGGTTTACAAGAGCTTTCAGGATGTGGGCGATTTTACCGACGCGATCAAGGAGGTGCGCGACAGGCGCACCCCTGCAAAGGCGGGTTGATGGCTGAAGATAGTCGCTGGATGGCTGAAGCGCTGCATTTGGCGGAGCTGGGTTTATACGGTACCAGTCCCAATCCGCGTGTCGGTTGCGTGCTGGTGCGGGAGGGCGAATTGCTCGGCAGCGGCTGGCACAAAAAGGCCGGCGAGCCACATGCCGAAGTGTATGCCTTGCGCGAAGCGGGTGCGGCGGCGCGGGGGGCGACGGTATATGTCACGCTGGAGCCTTGCAGTCATTACGGCAGAACGCCGCCCTGCGCCGATGCGCTGATTCGTGCCGGGGTGGCGCGGGTGGTGGTGGCGATGCAAGACCCGAATCCGCAGGTGGCAGGGCAGGGTATTGCCCGCCTGCGCGCCGCCGGTATCGAGGTCGAATGCGGGCTGATGGAAGCCGCCGCGAAGCAGCTGAACGCGGGGTTTGTGGCGCGCATGACACGCGGGATGCCGCTGGTTAGAAGCAAAGTCGGCATGAGTCTGGACGGGCGCACCGCGCTGGCGAACGGGGTCAGCCAGTGGATAACCGGCGCGGCGGCGCGGCGCGATGTGCAACATTGGCGGGCGCGTTCCTGTGCCGTGCTGACTGGCATCAATACGATTCTGGCCGACGATGCGCAGCTGAACGTGCGCGAGATCGAGGTCGAACGACAGCCGTTGCGGGTGGTGCTGGACAGCCAGTTGCGCATGCCGCCGGAGGCGAAG
>JAVHSF010000253.1:2561-3707 GCA_036172035.1 Gallionella sp.
GCCGTGTTGCGCGATCTTGCCGCGCGCGGCTGCAATGAAGTGTTGGTGGAGGCGGGTGCGGTGCTGAATGGTGCCTTGTTGCGCGCGGGGCTGGTGGATGAATTATTGTTGTATGTCGCGCCGCAGTTATTGGGCGACGCGGCACGCGGCATCGCGGCGCTGGGCGAATTCACCGAGCTTGCCCAGCGCGTCAATTTAACGTGGCAGGATGTGCGTCAAGTCGGCAACGACTTGCGCATCACGGTGAAAGTACAAAAATAAGTTCGTCATTCCGGCGCAGGCCGGAATCTAGCAAATCTGATAATTCACGCGAAGCGTGACGACTGACTTGTCCGCTACGCGGAAATATTTTGATAACTGGATTCCCGCTTTCGCGGGAATGACGATAAAAGGGGTTTAAGCGTGTTTAGTGGAATCATTGCAGATGTCGGCATCATTACAAAAGCCGCAGACCGGGAGGGTGGTTTGCGCCTTTCCGTGGCGACCGAGGTGATGAGCCTGGAGGATGTGCAGATAGGCGACAGCATCGCGGTGAATGGCGTGTGCCTCACCGTGGTGGAAATCGACGGCCATACCTTTACCGTGGATGTCTCGCGCGAAACCCTGAATTGCACGGTCGGACTGGATGAGCAGGGGGCGGCGGTCAATCTGGAAAAGGCGCTGTGTCTGTCCGACAGGCTGGGTGGGCATCTGGTCAGCGGTCATGTGGATGGCGTGGGCTGCGTGCTGGTCTTCACCGATCTGGGCGAAAGCTGGAAGCTGGAGATACGCGCCCCGCAAGCGTTGGCGAAATTCATCGCCATCAAGGGTTCGATCACCGTCAACGGGGTCAGCCTGACGATCAATCAGGTCAGTGGCAGTGATTTCAGTATCAATCTGATCCCGCACACGCTACTGATGACCAATCTTAAAAATCTGCGCGCAGGTAGCCGGGTCAATCTGGAAATAGACCTGATCGCGCGCTATGTGGAACGGATGATGCAGAAAGAAGTGCAATGACAGGAATTTCACCGATACAGGAAATCATCGAAGAGATTCGACTGGGCAAGATGGTCGTGCTGGTGGATGAGGAAGACCGCGAGAACGAGGGCGATCTGGTGTTTGCCGCCGAATTTGCCACGCCGGAAAAGATCAACTTCATGGCCA
>JAVHSF010000254.1:0-3671 GCA_036172035.1 Gallionella sp.
TGTTGTTTGGTTTGCTTTCGTTGATTTATTTGCGCAGTGCTTACCCGCTTCTGGAAAGTGCGCCAACGGGGCATGGCGTTCCACGCAAGGCAGAGGTCACCTTGCTTGCCGACCGGGAGAGGCTGGCGACTGTCCGGCAGATGCCCTTGTTGTCGTCTTACGCCGAGTTGTCCCAGAGTGCATGGATCGAGGTGAATGCCCGGGGGCTTAAAGAAAAATTGGCGTTGAATTCCAGAGTGCTGCATTTTACGCCCATCGCGTCAGTCGCCTATCGGCAGGCGTTGCTGCTGGCGCAAAGTGGTCAACAGCAACAGGCACAGTCGGCATGGGAGCAGGCTATCTGGTCTTATCCGACAGGCCTTGGCGAACGCAAGCATCTGGAAGATTTGGCCGAGAAAGACCCCGCACACTTTGCCGCTCTGCTAGAATTCGCCCTCCAGAAAGAACAGGAGTATGCGCGTGCAGTTCATAACAAGTAATTTTTTGCCGATTTCCCTCGCTTTTGCCAGCGGACTGATGTTTGTCTGGTCGCTGTTCGGTAATCGTATTCGTGGCATCAAGGAAGTGGACATCCATGCCGCACTGCAACTCATCAATCACAAAAATGCCTTGCTGCTGGATGTGCGTGAAGCCAATGAATTCAAGGCGGGTCATCTGTTGAACGCAAAACTGATCCCGCTGGGCAAGCTCAAGGAGCGCATCGGTGAGCTGGAAAAATACAAGGATCAACCTGTGCTGGTAGTGTGTCGCACTGGCAATCGTTCCGCCATGGCGTGCGCGACCCTGAACAAGCAGGGTTTTACCCAGGCTTACAATATGGTCGGCGGCATGTTGGCATGGCAAAAAGCCAATCTGCCGACACAGAAATAATGGCTAAGGTATTGATGTATTGCACTGCGGTGTGTCCCTACTGCATTCGTGCCGAGCAGTTGTTGCAACGCAAGGGCATTACCGAAATCGAGAAAATCCGCCTGGATCTGCAACCCGAATTTCGCGTTGCGATGGTGGCAAAAACCGGGCGGCGCACCGTGCCACAAATTTTCATTGACGGGCAACACATCGGCGGCTATGACGATCTGGCAGCATTGGATCAGGCCGGTGAATTAAACGCATTATTGGCTAACTAATTTCAAAGGATAAAACATGACCGAAGCAGCTCAAAACAATACTCAACCCGTGTTCAGTATGGACAAAATCTATGTGAAGGATATTTCTCTGGAAATTCCTCACGCCCCGCAGATTTTTCTGGAACATACAAACCCACAAATCGAAGTGCAGTTGCAAACCTCGGCAAGCACGCTTGATGACGGGGTAAATGAAGTCACCATATTGGCAACCGTGACCGCCAAGATCGGCGAAAAAGTCATGTTTCTGATTGAAGCCAAGCAGGCTGGGATTTTTACCTTGCGCAATCTGCCAGAAGCTGAAATGGAACACGTGCTGGCGGTGATGTGCCCCAACATTCTTTTCCCGTACTTGCGCGAAGTGGTGTCCGACGTTTCGGTGCGTGCCGGTTTTGCGCCTGTGATGCTGAACCCGATCAACTTTGACGTGCTGTACCAACAACAAAAACAACAGCAGGCCGAAGCCGCCAAGGTCACTACTCATTGAGATGAACCAAGCCAATCTGTCGCGTCTTGTTGCGTTGTGCGCACTGTTGTTGCAGATGGGCGCAGCGTCTGCGGTGGATTTTGTGTCGGTCGTCGAAAGCAGCGCGATTCTTTACGATGCGCCCTCGCTCAAGGCGAAAAAGCTGTTCGTGGTCAACCGCTACATGCCGTTCGAACAGGTCATTACTTTGGATAATTGGGTCAAGGTGCGAGATCGGTCTGGCGGTTTGTATTGGCTGGAAAAGCGCGTGCTGGGCAACAAGCGATACGTCTTCGCGCTTGAACCCATGGTGGATGTGCGGGCTGAAGCGGATTTCGGCGCTGCCCGCGTGTTTCAGGTGCGCCAGCAGGTCGTGATGGAATACCTTGAAGATACTGGCATGGGCTGGGTGAAAGTACGCCACAGCGATGGGGACGTGGGCTATGTGCGCAGCACCGAAGTGTGGGGCGAATGAATATTACCGTTATTGGCGCGGGAGCCTGGGGAACGGCACTTGCTGTCAGTTTTTCCGGGCAACATCGCGTTACCTTGTGGGCGCGTGATGCCGGGCAGGTTGCGGAGATGCGTGATACGCGCCGCAACCAGCGTTATCTCCCGAATGCACCGTTGCCTGAAAATCTGGCCTTGAGCGCAGATTTCTCTGCCGCCTTGGCGGGGGCAGAATTGCTTGTCGTTGCCGTACCCACGGCGGCCTTCCGCAGCACCCTGAAGAGGATTGTCCAGTCGGGAGGGTGTTCCTTTGCTGGTGGCGTGGTGTGGTTGTGTAAAGGCTTCGAGCCAGGCACTTCACTATTGCCTCATCAAGTCGCCGAACAGGAATTGCCGCCGGGCTTGCCGCGCGGCGTGCTGTCCGGCCCCAGCTTCGCGCAGGAAGTCGCCTTGGGGTTGCCGACCGCCCTGGTGCTGGCATCGGGCGATGAGGCGTTTGCCCGGCGCACCGCGCAGGCGTTACACCACGGGCGTTTGCGCGTCTATGCCAGCAACGACGTGATCGGCGTCGAAGTCGGCGGTGCGGTCAAAAACGTGATGGCGATCGCCGCCGGGGTCTGCGACGGCATGAAACTCGGCAATAACGCGCGTGCGGCACTGATTACCCGTGGGCTTGCTGAAATTACCCGCCTGGGGTTGCAACTGGGCGGACATCAGGAAACGCTGAGCGGCTTGTCGGGTGCGGGCGACCTGATTTTGACCTGCACCGGCGACCTGTCACGCAATCGGCGGGTCGGCTTGTTGCTGGCGCAGCGGCACAGCCTGGAAGAAATATTACAGCAGTTGGGTCACGTCGCCGAAGGCGTGTACGCCGTGCGTGAAGTGCATCAACTCGCCTTGCGTCTTAACGTCAAAATGCCTATCTGCGATGCCGTCTATCGCGTTCTTTATGAGCATGTTCCCGTCGCCGAAATGGTCACCGAGCTACTGAACCGCACCGCAAGCCAGGAGTTCGGCCAGCAATTTGGCCAGAAATAGCGAAGGCCGGGTGAGTACTTGAACCCCATCCCGGATTTCATCGCATGACATTCGAGCTTCCCTCGAAGCCGCATTGCCGCCATGCCTCGAACACCGCCACCGCTGCCGTATTGGACAGGTTCAGGCTGCGGTTGTCGGGCAGCATAGGCAGACGCACGCGCTGCCCACTGCTGAAATGTTCCAGCACCTCGGCGGGCAGGCCGCGACTCTCCGGCCCGAATAAAAACGCATCGCCTGCCTGATAGTGGACTGCGTGGAAAGGCTGCGAGCCTTTGGTGGTCAGCGCGAACACACGCGCCGGATCGAATGCCGACAGACAGTCTTGCAGATTTTCGTACACGCGTAGCGTGGCATATTCGTGGTAATCCAGCCCGGCACGTTTGAGCTGCTTGTCTTCCAGCGTGAAGCCCAGCGGTTTGATCAGGTGCAACTGGCAACCCGTGTTGGCGCACAGGCGAATGATGTTGCCGGTGTTGGGCGGTATTTCGGGTTCAAAAAGAATGATATTAAACATCGGGTTGTCCTGTTTTTTCGGTTTTGTCGTTTCCGCAAGGGCGGAAGCCCTGTTAGATAAGGCATGGGTAAATAAAGGC